>JAZNIG010000019.1:0-11662 GCA_045577355.1 Faecousia sp.
CGACCCTTGCGGTCGCCCGCCAAAAGGTTTCACAAAATCATCGGGCGACCGCAAGGGTCGCCCCTACGCGTTTAACCAACAGATCCCGAAAATACAGATTTATCCACTGATCTTAAAGCGGTTGAAATAATCATACAGGGGGATCAGCTTTTCCAGAAACGACCCGGCCCGTTCTCCCAACTCCGGACCGAAGATCGCTGGGCTAACCTCCTCCTCCACAACACAGGAAATATTTCCCTTCCAGGCGTAATAGGGTGCCAGCGCCGGAATTGCTGTCTCCTTGGGCCGCTTGTACAGCTCTGCTGTGATAGGTACGCCGGTAGCCTTTTCCGTATCAGCAACCAGCTTCAAAAACGCTTCCGGCCGGGCGGCCATATCCTGCCGGATTTGCTCCATAGTCATCACCCGGGGCCGCCACAGGCAGAAGCCATAGCTGACCCCCTCGGGCCGGATCTCAAAATACAGGCAGGGATTTTCCGCCCACCAGGAAACCTCCTGCCGGATGCAGATCCAAAGGCTCTCTTTATAGGGCAGGGGATGGTGCAGCCGGGCATCCCGGTAGATCCGGCTGACCTTTAAAAGATTCCCGGGTTTGTCCAAAAACGGCTTAAACAGCTCCTGCCCCAGGGCCTTCATGGGCTCATACAGAGTGTTTACATAGTCCTTTTTGTGTTCTAAAAACCAGTCCCGGTTGTTGTTCATGCGGATTCCCCATAAAAAATCCACAGTCTCCGGGGTAAAACCTTGAAACATGGCAGAAGCCTCTCTTTCTGTTTTTCTTATCATACCCATTTTTGCGCCGGGTTGCAAGTCCCATTTGTGTGTGGCCGGCTGCTTGACTTTTCCATTTGGGGCAGTATAATGAATACAGATATGAACAGGAAAAGGTGATCTGCCATGGTATATCCTATAAATGTAGCCGGTTTGAACCGGGACCTGCCCATCTGCAGGGTCAATGATTCTCTCTATATTGCAGGCTTTGTCATTTTCGGCGATCAGGAACTGACCGTCGCCTGTGCCCGGGAGCTGCTGAAGCTGGCCCCGGAGTATGACTACATGATTACTGCAGAGGCCAAAGGCATTCCCCTGATCCACGAAATGGCCCGCCAGAGCGGCGCAAAGAAATACTTCCTGGCCCGCAAGGGACCGAAGCTGTACATGACCGGTGTATTTGAATCCACAGTACATTCCATTACTACAGCGAAGGAGCAAAAGCTGTATCTGGATACGGCAGATGCAGCCCTGATGCAGGGCAAGCGGATCCTTCTTGTGGATGATGTGATCTCTACCGGTGAAAGTCTTTCTGCACTGGAAGCGCTTGTTCTGAAGGCTGGGGGCATTGTTGCCGGAAAAATGGCGGTTTTGGCTGAGGGCGATGCCCAAAAGCGGGAGGACCTGATCTATCTGGAAAAGCTGCCCCTGTTTCATCCGGACGGAACAGTGATGGAATGACCCAACGCTTGACTTGGAGAGAAATGAAGTGAAATTTGACAACACCTATGTAACTATTGACCTGGATATTATCGCCGCCAACTTCCAGGCAATCCAGGAAAAGGCGGGTGTACCGGTCATGGCTGTTGTAAAGGCAGATGCTTACGGTCACGGTGCTATTCATGTAGCCCGGCATTTGCAGGATCAATGCGCCTTTTTCGGCGTATCCTCTATGCTGGAAGCACTGGAATTGCGCCAGGCTGGACTGGATACGCCCATCCTGATCCTTGGCCACACTCCGCCCAGTGCCTTTGCCGCCGCTGTTCGGGAGGGGATTCGCCCCACCATTTTTCGATATGAGGATGCGGCTGCTTTTTCCCAGGAAGCTGTTCGCCAGGGCAAAGCCGCACCCTTCCACTTCGCGGTGGATACGGGCATGAGCCGAATCGGCTTTCAGGCTACCGAGGAGAACGCGGATATCTGTGCCCGGATCGCCCGGCTGCCCAATCTGATCCCGGAGGGCCTGTTCAGCCATTTTGCCACTGCCGATTGCGCAGATCTGACCGCTGCTCAGGAACAGGCACGGCTGTTTGACCGCTTCTGTGAAATGCTCCGGCAGCGGGGTGTGGAAGTAACGATTCGGCATTTGGACAATTCCGCGGGTCTAATGAATTTTTCCAACCACTATGAAATGGTCCGGGCGGGGATCGTCACCTACGGGATGTACCCCAGCGGGGAGGTTTCCCCCGCACTTCTGGAATTAAAGCCCGCACTTTGCTGGCACAGCCGGATCTCTCACATCAAGCTGCTGGAGCCGGGCCGGGCCGTCAGCTATGGGGGTACCTTTGTGACCGCAAGACCCACACTGATAGCAACTGTGCCGGTTGGGTACGCAGACGGCTATCGCCGCAATTTAAGCAACCGGTTTTATACGCTGATCCGGGGAGAAAAAGCTCCCATTCTGGGCCGGATCTGCATGGACCAGATGATGGTGGATGTGACCGATATTCCCGGTGTACAGCTTGACGATGATGTAGTGCTGGTAGGCGGGGACGGCAAGCAGGCCATCACCATGGAGCAAATCGCAGCCCAAGCGAACTCCTTTAACTATGAATTTGTCTGCGGCATCAGCCGCCGGGTCCCCCGCTTCTACTATCAAAACGGAAAGCTGGTCCATCAGATTCATTACCTGCTGGACCGGTAAAAAGGGCGCGTTGTACGCGCCCTTTATTTGCTCAACTCTGTATCCGGTTTTCCATATGCCCGGACCGGATCACCGGGGGCTTGGGATCTGCCATTTCCCAAGGCACCGGTTTTTTCTGTTCCTTTTCTTCCTTATGCATCCATTTTCCCTCCCTGTGCGAATGCTGTCAAAGGTAGTATTTGCGCAGAAGAGGAAATCATCCATAACATTGTAAAAGTTCGCGGCTGTCAAATTTTAGTTTGTCGGGCTGTTTTGCGTTACCCGTTGTAGGGCGGGGGCTTGCTCCCGCCGTTTAAAGCAGTAGGTTATCGGGCGGCGGAAGCAAGTCCCCGCCCTGCAATCGCTGTGCTAAAACTGCTCGATAAATATAAATTTGCCATTGTGCCGCTTACAAAACAGCACCTGAAAATCAGGTGCTGTTTTTCATATATCAGGCTTCTGCCAGCAAGTCCTGCATATCGTACAGGCCCGGCTTCTTACCCGCCAGGAAACGAGCCGCGTCCACCGCGCCATCGGCAAACATTCCCCGATCATGGGCCTCATGACGCAGGGTCAGGGTCTGGGTATTGGTGGCAATATGCACCTCATGGATGCCCACCACATTGCCCATCCGCAGAGAAGCGATGCCGATCTGCTGTTTTTCCCGCTTGCCCTCTCCCGCTCTGCCGCAAGCTGCTTCCGCATCCGGGCGGGCTTCCTTTACGGCTTCATAAAGCATTCGGGCTGTTCCGCTGGGGGCATCCACCTTTCGGTTGTGATGCACTTCCAGAATCTCGATGTCCGCATCGGGGAAGCATTGGGCAGCCTGCTTTGCCAGACGGCACAGCACCGCGATTCCTAGACTCATATTTCCGGAGTAAAATACTGGCACATGCTTTGCAGCCTCTAAAATCTGGAGCTTTTCCGCTTCCGTATGACCGGTGGTACACATCACCAGCCCGCACCCCTTGGCCTTTACGTATTCTGTCACCGCTGGGGCAGCACTGTGATGAGAAAAGTCAATAACCACATCCGCATCCACACTTCCCATTTCTTCAAAGGTCTTGGGCACACCGTTTTCCCCATCGGCGCTCACCAGGCCGACAGCTTCTTTACCCAACCGGGCCAGCAGCAGCTTACCCATCGCGCCATTGGCACCGCAGACGATTGCCCGCAGCTGTGCATTCCGTGTCTCTTCTAAAACCGCATTTTCCATGGAAAACACTCCTTTTTCTCTTTTGCAGATTGTTATCAGTGTAGCATATTTTCCCCAAAAAGGGAATAGCCAAACAAAAAAATGCCGCTGCGAGCGCAGCGGCATTCAATTGGCACTTACAGATACTTCTTAACTTCCTCGGAAGCCGCGGCAGGGTCGTCAGAAACGGTAATGGTGATATTCATCTTGTTTGCCTCGGCAAAGTCCGCACACCACAGAATGAACGCCTCACCGGCAGCACGATCATTGCCAATCGTCTTATACAGATTGTCGATGTACACATTCGTAATATCAAAATTACCTGCATGCAGGCCGCTGAGCAGACCTTTCAGCATATCCAGGCTGTTAATACCGTACTCCTTGGAGTCTACCAAACGGACACGGTAATTAATATCATAA
This sequence comes from Faecousia sp., assembly GCA_045577355.1. Lineage (GTDB taxonomy): Bacteria > Bacillota > Clostridia > Oscillospirales > Oscillospiraceae > Faecousia. The sequence goes on from JAZNIG010000019.1 coordinate 4,230, forward strand.
GTGAGTTTCTTGCCGTACTCGATGCAAACCACATCGCCCTGAGCGCTGGCAACTGCCTCATTGATAGAATCGATCAGTTTCTTAGTCTTGCCCGAGCCCTTCAGGCCCATAATTACTTGAATCATCGGAAAATCCTCCTTTGCTGTGCAGCTTTGTGCTGTAATATAATTCTACCAGTTAAGTGCTTCTTTTGCAACACCTAATTGTACATTTCAGGAAATTTTTTATACTTCATAACCAGGCTTGCCCAGAAGCTGGAACATATTACGCTTATAAAACTCCACACCGGGCTGATTGAAGGGATTCACACCCAACATGTAGGCGGAAACACCGCAGGCCAGCTCGAAGAAGTAGAACATTTCGCCCAGCTTTTCGTTATTCAGCTCTCCCATATCCATGGTAATAACCGGCACATTGCCATCTACATGGGCTGCCAATGTACCCAGGAATGCTTTCTCGTCCACAAAATCCAGGGTCTTACCCTCCAGATAGTTCAGACCATCCAGATTCTTATAATCACTGCCAATGGTCATCTTATTTTCCGGGGCATCGAAGCGTACCATTGTTTCAAAAATGTTGCGCTCTCCCTGCTGGATCATCTGGCCCAAGGAGTGCAGATCGGCAGTAAACTCGGCAGTGACCGGGAAAATACCCTTGCCGTCCTTGCCCTCGGATTCGCCGTAAAGCTGCTGCCACCAGCCGCCCATCATCTTGAAGCCGGGCTCAAAGGACTCCAGGATCTCAATGGCCTTGCCGCTGCGGTACAGCAGATTCCGGGTAGCTGCGTACAGCCAAACCGGATTCTCGAAGGAACGGATATCATAATCCTTCTTCGCTTGTGCCGCACCCCGCATAACCTCCATGGGATCGATACCCGCAACGGCCATGGGCAGCAGGCCTACTGCTGTCAAAACAGAGTAGCGGCCGCCAACATTGGGGGGAATCACGAAGGTTTCCCAGCCCTCTTCGGTAGCCATCTGACGCAGCGCGCCCTTACAGGGATCAGTGATCGCATAGGTACGTTTCTTTGCGCCCTCTGTGCCGTACTTGCGCTCCAACATCCAACGCAAGGCCCGGGTCGCAATCGCAGGCTCTGTGGTAGTGCCGGACTTGGAGATAATGGCAACGGAAAAATCCTTGCCCTCCAACAGGCGCTGCAACTCGTTCCATGCCCGTGTGGACAGGCCATTGCCTGCATAGTAGATTTGGGGATTGCCCTTGCCTTTTCCAATATTGTGGTTGCAGCCCTGCATCAACTCAATGGCTGCCCGGGGACCCAGGTAGCTGCCGCCGATGCCGATAACCACAAACACATCGGAGCTTTCACGAATACGGGCCGCGGCGGCACGGATTCTGCGGATCTCATCGGTTTCCTCGGTAACAGGTAGATCCAGCCAGCCCAAAAAGTCATTGCCCTCGCCACTGCCCTCAGTTAAAATCTGGTGGGCGGCGAAGACTTCCTTCTCAACAGCCAGCAGATCCGGCAGGGAGAGCTGGCCCCAGACATTAGAAATGTCAACCTTAATCATATATCAGTCCATCCTTTCAAGATTGTTGATCAAATACTCTGATACTATGTTACCGCAAAACCGCCTCAAACGCAAGTCCCCGAAGAAAAGTTTCCTAAAATTTTAAAAACAGATAATGCGCTCTAGCTTTTTTCAATCCCATACAGTATAATAAGGTCACGGAACTACATTGGCAAATTGTATCTCTCGGGCAATTTTCACACAGCTATTGCAGGGCGGGGGCTTGCTTCCGCCATACAAAGGGTAGTATAAAGCAGTCCGACAAACCGAAATTTGCAAGTCTATGGGAGGAAAAACGGTATGAAATACGGCTTTGGTGTGGATCTCGGCGGGACGACTGTTAAGCTGGCTTATTTTGATCGGGAAGGAATCCTTCTGGATAAGTGGGAAATACCCACGGTCACCAAAAATGGGGGCTGCCAAATCCTGCCGGATATTGCCGGGTCCATCCGGAATTATCTGAATAAAAACAATATTCCGGACAGAGATATTATTGGTATCGGTATCGGTGTTCCCGGTCCGGTCAGCGCAACCGGTGTGGTCAACCGCTGCGTAAATCTGGGTTGGGGCGTATTCAATGTAGAGCAAACACTGTCTTCTCTAACCGGATTCCCGGTCCGAGCAGGCAATGATGCCAATATGGCTGCCCTTGGCGAGTGTTGGAAGGGCAGTGGACAGGGTTTTGAAAACCTGATTATGGTGACACTGGGCACTGGCATTGGCGGCGGGATCATTATTGACGGAAACCCTGTCTGCGGTGCCCGGGGCGCAGCCGGCGAAATCGGACATATCATAATCAACCGAGACGAGCAGGAGGTACATACCTCCGGTAACCGGGGTTGTGCAGAGCAGTACTGCTCTGCCACTGGGATAGTCCGGCTGGCTGCCCATTATTTAAGCAGCCATGATAAGCCCTCTGTGCTGCGTCAGGCAGAAAACCTGTCTTGTAAGGATATATTTGACGTAGGCAAAGCTGGTGATCCGGCAGCCCTTGCCGTGCTGGAGCAATTCTATACACTGTTAGGTGAATTTCTGGCTAATCTGTGCAATGTGCTCGATCCGGAGATAGTGATATTGGGCGGCGGTGTCAGTCATGCAGGCACTGCGCTGCTGGACGGAATCCGGCCTTATTTCCTAGATCATGTATTTCACGCCATCCGGGATGTGGAATTTGCGATTGCCTCCTTGGGCAATGATGCGGGAGCCTACGGTGCTTTCAAGCTGGCCCTGCAATCCTTTGGTAAATAAAAAAGGCTTTTGCACCACAATTGCAAAAACCTTTTTATCGATAGGTATAAGTACCGGTGGGCGGTACCTGCCCACCTTTTTCGCATCATACCGGTGACACTCTTGACGGCAAATGTACGATCCTTGTTAAGTCCGTCGTCACAGGCTTAATGTTCGGCTGTTCATCTGCTGTCCAATTACAGTTTGCCCCGGTCTGGATGTTTTATTCCAGATCGGGGCAAATATTTTATTTGTCCAAATGTACATTCAGATGGGGATAGGTCATGCTGATTCCTTTTTGATCAAACACTTCCTTGATCCTTTTATTTACAGCGAACAGTGTTGTCCAGTAATCGTCTGCGGTACTCCAAACCTGCAGAATATACTCGATGGAGCTATCGCTATAATTTTTCACTGCGGCAAAGGGTGTCTTATCTTCCAGACGGGTAGGAACCTGTGCAGCCTCCACCAAACCCTCCAGCACCAGGTCAATGGGTGAATCATAGGAAGCAGAGATGGCAATATCCACACGGCGGGTGCCGGTAGTGGAGTAGTTGACGATCTGAGTGGCGACCACGGCGCTGTTGGGGATGGATACTAGCTTGTTATCGCCCGTAGTCAGTTTCGTGTAGGCAAGACCCACTTCCTTTACCGTACCGGACTGCCCGGCAATCTCCACAAAATCCCCGGCCACAAAGGGTTTTGTGTTCAGCAGCGTAAAACCGCCGATCAGGTTGGTTAGGGCATCCTGCACAGCCAGGGATACAGCCAGAGACAAAACGCTAGCCAGCGCCACGATACCGGTTACATCAATACCTGCCTTGGAGGCAACGATCAGGCCCAGCAGAAGACCCAGCAGAATCTTGATCACGGAACGGATCAGATTATGGGCCGTTTTTTCCAGCTTGGTTTTTTTCATGGTAGCATTGACTACCTTCAAAATCAGGTGGATGCAGACAATACCAACAGCCGCAATCACGGCTGCAGGCAGCAACTTATTTAGCGCAAAGAGTCCCAGACTATTGAACCAGGCTTGAATTGTATCCAGCATACTATTTACTCCTTTATAATTTGTATTCTACAGTTGCCCCATTCCTTCAGCACCAAAGCCAGCCGCCGCGGCAGCAGAACATTTGAAAAAAGTAGCACAAGCACATAGACGCGCAGGGAGACATCCGCATATCAAAGCCCCGGAAATTTCCGGCCTGCCGGCGATAGGCCGTGCCGCCGTTTTCGATCATATCCAGTACCTGCTGGTACTCCAAATTATCCGGCTCCATGGATACCGCCCGGCGGATGTGCTCCAGAGCCGTCACCTGATTGCCCAGGCCATGATTGGCCAGCGCCGACAGATAATACCACCGGGCATTGCGGTTGGATGCCCCACTCAGCACATTCAGCGCCTCCCGATACCGACCAAAGCGGATGTAATGATAGGCGGCCTGCTGGGCACTGTCCCCGGAATAGGTGTTTGCGCCATAGCTCTGACGCTGCCAAGCCCCGCCAAAGGGATTATAACTTCCATAACCGCCGTAGCCGCTCTGCCCACCGGGCCTTGCCTGCTCTGGATTTTTGATCTGCTCATAGGCCGCATTTACCTGCTGCATCTTCTGGGCTGCTACTGGATCGCCGGGATTCCGGTCCGGGTGGTATTTCTTGGCAAGCTGTCGGTATGCCTTTTTAATCTCCTCATCTGAGGCATCCCGGCTGACACCCAGTACCTTATAAGGATCTTCGATCATGCTTCTTCCCTCGCTTTTCGTTGCTCTCGCTGTCTTCTCCGGTATTCTACCCAGATGCCGCTGTATAGGATATTATCCAAAATATCCTTGTCCTGGACCAGAGGCAGTCGCTCATAGTGATCTGTGCAGCGGCCCATTTCCAGCACAAGATATTGCTCCCACCGGTCCCAATCCTCCCCAGTTCCCATGGCCAGAAAGGGATTGTACCGGTTTTTCTGCTTGTCCCGGCGGTAATCTACCGCTGCGTCCGCCAGGTAAATATATCGGCCCAGGGCCATGCCCATTTGCCGTAAAGCGGGGGCCCACAGGTCCTCCCGGTATACCAGCAATTCTGCCATCAGTTCTCCAAAGCAGCCTGCCGGCTCGTCCGGATTGCCGCAGCCTGCTTTTTCCAGGGCGCTGAGCCGGGTAATACAGTCACTGATCGCCTGGCACTGTCGGGGATAGCGCTCCGCGATTTGGGGGCAGCTTCTGCCGAATATGCCGGCCATGAGCTTTGCTGACCGCTTCTTTTCATCCGTATAGTCATCCATAGCCTTATAGTAGGCCAGCGCCACATTCATATCCGCACCGTAGCGGATGTATTCATTATCCGTCCATTTCCGGGGCTTGATGGGGTGCAGAGAGCAGGCCCTTGTACCGGATTCCTCCTCCGGTTCGTACAAGCTCATCAGCAGCAGCGCTAAAAACGCCATATCATACCGCAGCCCCAGGCGGGCAAGATTGGCCGACCGCTGCCGAATCTGTCGGCAGATACCGCAGTATACACTGCTGTAGCGGGCCTGGGATTCTTTGCTCAGCTCTCCCACACTGGCCATTACAAATCCAAACATGCCTGCACCTCCCCATTTTTGAATATCATATCCTCTTTTTATGAACAAGGCTTAAACGATTGTAAAATTTTCCTTTTATTCAAATCTTTTTGCCTTTTGTCGTTCCATCAAATACACATTCAACGCGCCGCCGTAGAATACGATCGAAATGCAGCAGTACAGCCACAGCATGCTCAGGGCCACGGCATACACAGAGCCGTAGATATTGGCATAGCTGGAGAAATTCTCCACATACAAAGAGTACAGGTCCGAAAAAATCAGCCAGCCAATAGCGGACAGCAACGCACCGGGAAGAGAGTCCATCAGCTTGTTTCTGCGGTTCGGCAGAGCCATATACATGGCGGTAAACACTGCTGTCTGCACAAAAAGCAGCAGGAAGAACCGAAGATCCACTACACTTATTAAAAACTCCCACACCGGCCCTGTGCCGATCGGGAGCATCTGCACAAGGGTAGTTCCAAACACATTCAGCACCAAGGTCAGCAGCAGTACCAGCAGAAACACAAACGTATACAGCACGCTCATAGTGCGTGTATAAAAATATCCCCGGTCCTCGGCCACATCGTAGATGCCATTCAGTCCGGTCAGCAGACCGTAAATCCCGCGGCTGGCAGACCACAGGGCGGTAACCGCTGAAATAGAGACAACGGTACGGGATGTGCTTTGGTAAGTGTTCAAAATCAGTCTCTTCGCTGCCGGCATAAGCGCTTCAGGGATCACACCATACAACAGCTCCGTCAGGGTGTCCACTGACAGGCCGGTATAACGCAGGAAGCTTACAAACAGCAACAGCATTGGAAATACGGACAGTACAATAAAGTAACCTGCATTGGCCGCGTATATAGGAATCCGCAGCCCGGTAAAATAGGAGATCAGACCATAGATCTTTCCAATAAGTCCACCCTTCGGATAGTCCTTCATTTCCGCACCTCCCTTTTCATTCCCGACGGATATACACCAATTTTTAATTTGAAATATTGGGTCGGCAAAGGCCCGCTGCGCCGTGCAGTGGGCCTTTGTACGTTTATTCTGCGGAGATCAGATAGTAATATACAGGCTGACCACCGGAAAGCAGGTTCACATCCGCATCCGGGCAGATGTCCGCAAACAGGTCTGCCGCCTTCTGGGCGTGCTTCTCCTTGATGTCCGCGCCGTAGTAAATGGTGATATACTCTTTTCCTTCATCCCGGACCTTCTCCGCCAGTGCTTTCAGCAGGACCTTAATATCCCGACTGGTGCCAAACAGGGAGCTGCCATACATGGCCAGATAGTCTCCCTCGTGGATGTCGTAGCCGTCAAAATCGGAATTGCGGGCGGCATAGGTGATCTGCATGGTATCCACTGTACCAAGCGCTTCACCCATGGCCTCCACGTTCTCTTCCTCACTGCCATCCGGGTTAAAGCTGAGCATCGCCGTCACACCCTGGGGCACAGTCTTGCTGGGGATAACCACCACATGCTTGGGGGTCAGGGCATCCACCTGCTCCGCTGGCATTATGATATTCTTGTTGTTGGGTAAAACATACACGGTTTCTGCAGGAACCTGATTGACCACCTCCAGGATGTCCTGGGTGCTGGGGTTCATGGTCTGACCGCCGGAGATAATACCATCCACGCCCAGGTTGCGGAACACCTCAGCCAATCCCTCACCGGCGCAAACGGAAACCACACCGCAGGCCTTTTCCGGCTCGGCGATCTTGGGAGCCAGCTCCTGTTCACTCATGACCTTTTCCGTGTGCTGCAGGCGCATATTTTCAATCTTTACGGTCACAAAGGAACCGTACTCAATAGCCTCATGCAAGGCTTTGCCGGGATCGTTGGTGTGCACATGGACCTTGATGATCTCATCGTCGTCCACCAGGACCAGGCTGTCGCCCAGGCTGGACAGGAACTCACGGAGCTTCTCGGGATCCAGATCATTTTCACGGGAGATGATGAACTCGGTGCAGTAGGTGAAGGTGATCTCCTCGTCAGAAATCTGGGAGAAGTCGGCCTTGTCCTTGACCTCGGCAGCAGTGCCGGTGGGAACTTCGATATGCTCGCCGCGCATGGCGCTGAGCATGGCCTCCAGGGCAACCAGCCAGCCCTTGCCGCCTGCGTCC
>JAZNIG010000020.1:0-32681 GCA_045577355.1 Faecousia sp.
AGCAGTAGCGAGCGGTGTTGCGGAACTTCAGGTAGTTCTGAGCGACCTGCTTGAAGATCTCCTTGGAGCAACGAACATCGGCGTGATAGTCAGAGGAAGCTGCCCACAGACGGACAATATCCGCACCGAAGTCCTTGATCAGGTCAGCGGGATCGACACCGTTGCCCAAGGACTTGTGCATGGCACGGCCCTGACCGTCAACGACCCAGCCGTGGGTCAGCACCTGCTTGAAGGGGGCGCCCTGATCCAATGCGCCAACGCTCGTCAGCAGGCTGGACTGGAACCAACCACGGTACTGGTCAGCGCCTTCCAGATATACATCGGCAGGCCACAGCTCGGGGGTGCGGTGCATCAAAGATGCATAGTGGGTGGAGCCGGAATCAAACCAGCAGTCCAGGGTATCCTTCTCCTTGCTGAACTGCTTGCCGCCGCAGTGGGGGCAGGTGAAGCCATCGGGAACCAGCTCCATGGCTTCCTTCTCAAACCAGATGTTGGAGCCATGCTCGTCAAACAGGGCAGAGATTTTGGCGATGGATTCGGGGGTGGACACGGGCTTGCCACAGTCGTTACAGTAGAACACTGGGATAGGCAGACCCCAGCGGCGCTGACGGCTGATACACCAGTCTGCCCGCTCCCGAATCATATTGACCATTCGGTCCCCACCCCATCCCGGGAACCATTGGACATTCTGAATTGCTTCAATGGCCTGGTCCTTAAAGGATTCTACAGAGCAGAACCACTGGGGAGTGGCCCGGAAAATCACAGGCTTCTTACAGCGGTCATGGTGGGGGTAGGAGGGGATGGTATTCTCAGAGGCGAACAGCATGCCGCTTTCCTGCATGTCAGCCAGGATGATGGGGTTACTTTCCTCTGTTTTCAGACCGGCGTACTTACCGGCGTAGTCGGTATGGCGGCCATAGTCATCCACAGGAACGATCAATTCCATGCCGTAGCGCATGCAGGTCTGGTAGTCATCCGCACCAAAGCCGGGGGCAGTGTGGACACAGCCTGTACCGGAATCCATGGTAACATATTCCGCATTTACCAGACGGCTGGTCTTGTCCAGGAAGGGATGCTTAGCCAGCATATTCTCGAAGAAAGCACCGGGATAGGAAGCCAGCACCTGATAGTTGGTAAAGCCACCGATACCCATAACCTTTTCCATCAGGGCTTCGGCCATAATGTAGGTATCACCATTTTCAGCCTTCACCAGTACATAGCTGTCCCGGGGATGCAGACAAATGGCCATATTACCCGGCAGAGTCCAGATCGTGGTGGTCCAGATGACAAAATAGGTGTTGCTCAGGTCAGTGCCGGAGAGTTTTCCTAAGTCGTCCTTCATGGGGAACTTCACGTACACAGAGGTACAGGGATCATCCTTGTACTCAATATCCGCTTCTGCCACAGCGGTGGCGCAGAAGGGACACCAGGTGACAGGCTTCAGTCCCTTATAAATATAGCCCTTATCGAACATCCGGCCAAAGACCTTGACCTCTTGGGCTTCAAAGTGCTTATCCATAGTGCGGTAGGGATTTTCCCAGTCGCCTACTACGCCCAGACGCTTGAAACCGGCCATCTGCTTCTGAATGAAGTCCTCGGCAAAATCTTCACAGGCCTTACGGAACTCCGGAACGGACATATCCTTGTTCAGCTTTTTCTTTGAATTCTCAATGGCACGCTCAATGGGCAGGCCATGATTATCCCATCCGGGGACATAAGGGGTATAAAAGCCCATCATAGCATGGCTCCGGACAATAAAATCCTTCAGTGTCTTATTCAGAGCATGGCCCATATGGATATAGCCATTAGAGAAGGGAGGGCCGTCATGCAGAACGAAGGGAGGCAGGTCCTTGTTTTTTTCAAGCATTGCCTGATACAGACCCTGTGCTTCCCAGCGGGCCAGCATACCCGGCTCCCGGGCCGGAAGTCCGGCCTTCATGGGGAAGTCCGTCTTCGGGGTGATAATCGTGTTTTTGTATTCCATTGGAAATTACCTCCATTGTGTAGTCGTAGAGTAGGGCGGGGGCTTGCCCCCGCTGCCAATATGCGGAAAGTTTTCGGCGGGGGCTAGCCCCCGCCCTACATGGGCATACAAAATTAAAACGCCTTTGTCTCTTTATGCAAGAGACAAAGGCGAAAAAACCTCTGCGGTACCACTCTTGTTCTGACCTGAAGGTCAGCACTCCTAGGCGCTGTATCGGGCGAACCCGGCGCAGTCTACTCTCCCTAAGATTTCGGTGCGCTGCTCCGAGGGGATATGGCACATTTTCTGCTTACTGCCTTACACCGGCCGGCAGCTCTCTGAAAGCGTGGGAATGTCCACTTGTCCTCATCTAAGCGTAGTATATTTGATTAGTGATTGGTAGGATCGTAATTGGGGCCAAAGCGCAGATTGGTAAACTTGCTGGTGGTAGTATCAGATGCGGGATGCATAGGCGCTGCCTTAGGAGCTGCCTCTTCTGTGGTACCCACCAGTGCTTCCAGATTGGCGGAGATTTCATCGGCCACCGCATCTGCCTTAGGATCGGGACCCTCAATTAGGTCGTAATCAAAAGCACCGGAAGGAGTTTCCTTGGGACGGTTGGCTTCCTTAATCCGATCCAGGGCGGTAATGCAGGAACGGATCTGGTCCTGAAGGTCCGTGATCTTCGCGGCGGCTGCTTTGCGGGCCTCCTCCACGCGGGCATTTTCTGCGGCAATCAGCGTGTCGGCGTTTTTGGCATTTTCCGCTGCAGCGGCATTGGCGTCATTGAGCATCTGTGTACACTTGGCTTCCGCTTCCTTGACCATCATATCACAGGTCTTCTGAGCGTTGACAATAGCATCTTTCATGCTGGCTTCGTTATTACGGTACTCTTCCAGCTTGCCCACCAAAACCTTCATCTTGCTTTTTAACAGGGCATTTTCCTTATACAGGGTAATATAATCTTCCAACAGAGGCTCAAGGAACTCATCCACAGCCTGCATATCATAGCCGCCAAAGGTGGAACGGCCAAAAGAAACCTGCTCGATCTGTTGCGGTGTAAACATCGGAATCCGTCCTTTCTGTGCTTGTTGATCAAATGTAGCTTTCAGCTTCGCTCTGGATGTTTTCCAGGTCACCCACTACGTCCATGTTGTGGGGGCAGAACAGGTAAGTACACTGGGCAACTTTTTTCACTCTGCCATCCAGTGCGTATACACTGCCGGACAGGAAGTCCACTACCCGACGGGTCAGAGACTTATCTACATTTTCCATGTTCAGAATTACGGCTTTCCGTCTGCGCAGCTCATCGGCAGCCTTGGCGGCATCATCGAAGGTCTTGGCATGGAACAGGACTACTTCCTGCTTACCGGAGCTCATATTCAATACCTGGCCGCTGAAGCCGCCAGTGGTGCTGCCGGATGCGGTGGAAGAAGCAGCACCGTAATCAGATGCGCTGCTCTGGCTGGAAGAAGCAAAGGGAGAGGTGCGACGGCTGCGGGGAGTGGGTTCCTGTACATCTTCCTCGTAGTCTGTCATTTCCTCGTCATAATCATCTTCGTAATCATCGTCGGAATAGGGCTGGGCAAATTTCTTCACGTTATCCCAAAAACTCATTTTTCTATTTCCTCCTAATATGTCTGCAGCACAGTGCCGCAAAAAATTTATGGATAGTTCCGCTTTCCAAAGATAGCGGTGCCTACACGGATCATGGTACTGCCACAGGCAATTGCTTCCGCATAATCGTCGGACATACCCATGGACAATACATCTACCCATACATTATCGTATTTTTTTGCCGTTATGTCAACAGAAAGGTTGTACATTTCCTGAAAAAATTTGCGATTTTTTGTCGAATCTTCGCAAATTGGGGGAATTGCCATCAATCCACGTATCCGAATACAGGGATAATTTACCGCCTGTTCCAAGATTTGGGGTAACTCCTCCTTGGCAAAGCCCGATTTGCTTGGTTCATTACCGATATTTATCTCCAGCAAAATATCCTGACAAATACCTTGTGCAGATGCCTCTTTATGAATGGCCTGCAGCAGCCGTAGAGAATCCACACTCTGGATCAGTGCCACCTTGCCTACCACTTGTTTGACCTTGTTGGTCTGCAGGTGGCCAATAAAATGAACCGGCGCACCGCTGTAAGCGTTCTCAGCGTGCTTTTTTGTCAATTCCTGAACACGGTTTTCACCGCAGCAGTCCACGCCTGCCGCAATGGCCTGGCGTACATTTTGCGTGTCGTTCATTTTGGTGGCGGCGCATAACAGGATCTCTTCCGGCCTGCGGCCTGCAGCAATAGCGGCGTCTGCCATTTGCATACGGATTCTGGTGATATTTTCAGCGATCGACATAGAATAACCTCTTTCTTTTTCAGATAGCAGGGACCCAGAAGGCTTTGTCCATTTTGTTTTTGCAAAAAGGGGGATAACAAATAGTGGTTTTTATATTCCGATTCAACAACAGCGCCATGAAAAAAGCGACGAAGCGGGTGCTCCGTCGCCTTTTTCGCTATGCAGTCGGTGCTGCGGCTTTCAGAGGCCGAATGGGGGCCAGCGTGGAGATGGCGTGCTTGTAAATCATCTGCTGTTTGCCATCGGTCACCAGTACTACGACAAAGTTGTCGAAGCCTGTGATGGTTCCCCGGAGCTGGAAGCCGTTCATCAGAAATAAGGTCACGGGAACCCGTTCCCGCCGTACTTCATTCAAAATGGCATCCTGTAAATTGATGGGTTCTGACATATGTATTCCTTCTTTCTTTGGGATACATATATCCTACCATATTTCGTTGTCGGATTTTGTAAGAACCTGTTGAGCCTTCAGAACAATTTCTTCGGTTTCTGTGCCAGGGGCCCGGCGCAGCCAGTGAATAGCTTTGTTTCTGCGGAACCAGGTGAGCTGACGCTTGGCGTAATTCCGGGAGGACTGCCGTACCTGATCGGCTGCCTGGCTGACGGTACATTCTCCCTTCAGTGCAGCGACAAACTCCTTATAGCCGATGGCTTGCATAGCGGTGCTTTTTTCCGAAATACCCTGATTCAGCAGAGAGCGGATCTCATCCAATAACCCCATTTCCAGCATGGTGCTTACTCTTCTGTCAATACGGGCATAAAGATCTGCCCGGTTTTCGTCCTCCAGGGCAAACCAGATGGGGCTATATCTGGGTGGGATAGCCTGGGTTTTCCGGTTGTGCTCGGTAATTGTCTCACCGGTTTCATAGTAAACCTCCAAGGCCCGAAGAATCCGCTTCCGGTCCGCAAGGTGAAGACGGGCGGCAGCTTCAGGGTCAATGGCGCTAAGCAGACAGAGCATGGATTCCATGCCTTCCTTGTCTGCCTTGGTCTCCAGCTTTTCTCGCATACCGGTGGAAGGGCAGGGAGCAAAGGCATTACCTCGAATCAGGGCGTCCATATACAATCCGGTACCGCCCGCAATAATCGCAGCCTTTCCACGTGCGGTGATATCATCTACAATGGGGCTGGCCATTTCACAGTAACGGCTGACAGAAAAATCCTCATCCGGGTCAGCTACATCCAACATATGGTGGGCAATACCCTGCTTTTCTTCGTTAGTGGGTTTTGCTGTTCCAATGTCCATATGCCGATAAATCTGCATGGAGTCACAGGAGACAACCTCACCGTTCAGCAATTTGGCAAGTTCCACGGCCAGAGCTGTTTTACCGGAGGCGGTAGGTCCGGCAATGCATATAATATTGTTCACGGCAGTACGCCTCCTTTGGTGGGGAAATCTGGGTCGATCATAAGAATTTGATGAAAGGAAACAATCAGACGGGTATGTTATCCTGTGGAAAGCCTTGTGCTGTACAGGTGCTGCTAATCCCTTCCCTTAAGTTTATTCGGGTGGGATAACATTGTTCGTTGCAGCTATATGCGTTTGAATTGTTTTTCTAGTTGTTTTTTGCTTAAGGTAATACAGATTGGCCTGCCGTGAGGACAGTACTTTAGATCTTCGCTTGCCATCACTTGCTTGACAAGGGCCAGCAGCTCTGTTTCACTGGTTACCCAGCCTGCTTTGATAGCAGCTTTGCAGGCAACGGTATGGAGTATTTGGTCACGAACAGTGTTTTTGTCTTCCCGGCGTCCGATTAGCAGATCGGCAGCCAGTGCTTCCACAGCATCAGCAGCATCGGCCGGAGACAGGTCCATAGGGATTTGTCTCAGTAGAATCGTGTTATCACCAAATTCGTCAATCTCAAAACCAAGCTCTTCCAGAAGGGGTCGGTTTGATAGTAGGACCGCTGTACCGTCAGGGCTGAGATGGCAGGAGACAGGAGTGAGCAGAACCTGAGAACTAATTGCCTCCTGATTGGACTTCAGTTTATCAAACAGGATGCGCTCATGGGCCGCGTGCTTGTCGATCAGAAATGCGTCCTCGCCCTGTTCTACCAGAAGGTAAGTGTGATACAACTCACCAACCATTCGCCAGGGGATCACTTCCGGCATGGAGATAGCTTGCTGTTCCGGTTCTTGCACAGCTTCGTTCACCGGCAGAGAAGGCTCAGCAGGACGAGACACCGGTTCTGCAGCGGGTACTGCCGCCTGTGGAATGTGAACGGTCTGGTGTGTGGGAAGTCCTGCGCTTCGTTCCACAAGGGAAGCGGTAGCAATCGCAGCTTCTGTTTTGGGTTGGGGCGCACGCTCAATAGCGACGGAGAAGTGTTTGTATTCTTCCGCTGTCATGGTACGGAAGAAACTATCTTGCTTTGCCTTTGGCCCAGTTTGGGAAGCAGATGGAATAACCCCCTGCTGGGTGTTGGCAGATGGAACGGAATTGTGTACAGGCTTAAATTGCATTTGTGGGCGGTCCGGGGTCTTATTTAGAGCACCCAGAACACCATAATGTACGCAGTCAAAGACTGCCTTTTCATTCAGAAACTTTACTTCCGTTTTGGCTGGGTGTACATTTACATCTACTGCATTGGCAGGCAGATTTAAATGCAGTACACAGGTCGGGAATTTACCCACCATGATCTGATTGCGGTAGGCCTCTTCCAACGCGGCGGTCAGAAGGGGAGATTTGACCGGCCGTCCGTTTACAAAAAAAGTCTGCATGGCACGGCTGGGACGAGCATCGGTAGGTTTACCCACAAAACCGCTTAAAAGGTACTGTTCCCAGGTGCTGTCGGCTTTTACCATGCGCCCGGAATCGCGGCCATAAACACTGTAGACGGCTGCTTCCAATCCACCCTTGCCGGGTGTGGACAGGATTTGTTTGCCGTCCCGTAAAAAACGGAAAGCCACATCCGGATGGGCAAGGGCTTGCAATTGAACAGTGGCGGAGACTTTGCTGCTTTCCACTGTGTCAGATTTCATAAACTTCATTCTGGCAGGGGTATTAAAAAACAGATTCCGCACGATGATAGTGGTGCCGTCGGGACAGCCAGCCTCGGATTCATCCACAATATTGCCGGCTTCCAGGGTCAGACTGGTGCCGCAAAGGGCACCGGGGGTTTTGGTTAGTAGGTCAATGCGGCTTACAGAGGCGATAGCAGCTAGTGCTTCACCCCGAAAGCCCATAGTGGCGATAGCGGCCAAATCCTCCGCTGTTTGGAGTTTGGAGGTGGCATGCCGCAAAAAAGCGGTTTTCGCATCCTCCGGATGCATACCGCAGCCGTTATCTGTGACCCGTAAAAAGTTCATACCGCCATCACGAATCTCCACAGTTACCTGAGAAGCACCCGCATCTACGGCATTTTCCAGCAGCTCCTTGACCACACTGGCAGGACGCTCCACAACCTCACCGGCGGCAATCAGATTGGCCACATGGGGCGATAATTGTATGATTTTTGGCATATAGATCACCTCATAAATGAGATACTGAGTTGGTTGATCGCCATGTGCATCAGAATTGGAGTACAGATGGAATCCGCCTTTTCATAAGCCCAGGCAAGGCACAGTCCTGCGGGCATATATTGCAAAAGGCACAGCAGCAAAATGATGGGGGAGACTGTGCCGATATAGCCGGTCACATGAATGAGTCCGAAAAGCACAGTGGACAGGATATAGGCAACGGTCCGGTTCTTTTTCTGTAAGCTCCCAAATACCAGTCCCCGATATAGAGTTTCTTCAGTCACAGGGACCAGCAGCACCGTTCCGGCCACCATCAGGCTGTAGTTTTCCTGAGCCATGGAATGGATATTGCAGTCATTCACATTGAGAAAATTAGGGCAGACCGTCTGGATGAACAGACCAACCAAGAACGTAGACAGGTAATAAAGGAGCAGTCCAATTACGGCAAAGCGCAGACAGAGGAAGGGTGTGGATGCGGAAAACCGTACGGAAGATAGCAGAAAGCGATGGAATATCAGAAGTGTCAGGCCGAAGTCAATAAGAAACATGAGAAAATTTAGAGAAACATCGGTCAGGGGAACGGGCAGAAGGGTGTTTACCAGAACCAGCAGCACCGGCAGGGCCAGAAGCTGCAGCCCAAGAAACAGCCACCCGAACCGCACTTCGTTCTGGGTCATAGAAATAGAAAGCTTCATATAACAGTTCCTAGAATCAGATTATTTAACCAAGCATTTTCTTAAGCTTATACAACTCGTTCATAGCTTCAATAGGGGTCAGCGTTTCCACGCTGATTGCTTCCAGCGCGGCGCATATCTGCTGGCTTGTTAGGTCCAGCATGCTGACCTGCTCATCGGCCTCTTTGGATCGGGTTCGGACGGAGCGGTCAGGATCCTGACTTTCCAATTCGGCCAGAATCTGCCGCGCGCGATTGACCACTGCGTTGGGAAGTCCAGCTAACTTGGCTACTTCCACACCATAGCTGTCATCCGTGGCACCGGGGACGATTTTGCGCAGAAAGATCATCTTATCGCCCCGCTTTTTTACAGCAATATTGTAGTTTTTAACGTTAGGAAGCTCATCCTCAATGGCGCTTAGCTCGTGGTAATGGGTGGCAAACAGGGTTTTGGCACCCAGATGTCTGGGACTGGCGGCATATTCCAGGACCGCACGGGCAATGGCCATGCCGTCGTAAGTTGAGGTGCCTCTGCCGATCTCATCCAGAATCAAAAGGCTTTTGGAGGTGGCGTATTTCAGGATGTTCGCAACCTCAGACATTTCCACCATAAAGGTGGATTGACCGGAGGACAGATCGTCACTGGCACCGATCCGGGTAAACACCCGGTCCACAACACCAATGCGGGCAGAACGGGCGGGGACAAACGAGCCCATCTGAGCCATCAGAACGATCAAGGCAACCTGACGCATATAGGTAGACTTGCCGGCCATATTGGGGCCAGTAATAATGGATACTTGATTATCCGCAGAACCAAGGTCTGTATCATTAGGCACAAATAGAGAATCCTTTAGCACCTGCTCCACCACCGGATGACGGCCGTCAGTAATGTGGATTTGACTATCTAATGTGATGTCCGGACGACAATAGCCACGCTGTACGGCCACTGCGGCCAGAGAGCATAGGGTATCAGCGGCGGCAACTGCCGCAGCGGAAGCCTGGACACGGGCGGCCTGGGCAGCCAAATGCTCCCGTAGCTGGGTGAAAAGCTGGTATTCCAGAGCAGTCAACCGATCCTTGGCCGTGAGCACCTGCTCCTCCAGTTCTTTCAGTTCTGGCGTGATGTACCGTTCATTGTTGGCAAGCGTCTGCTTGCGGATGTAGTGGGACGGAACCTGGTCAATAAAGGATTTGGATACTTCGATATAATAGCCGAAAACCCGATTGTAGCTGACCTTTAAGGTGCGGATACCGGTTTTTTCCCGTTCGGCAGCCTCGATAGCAAGGATTGTGCCCTCACCGCCACTCATAATATCCCGCAGGCGATCTGCTTCTGCATTGGCACCGGGGCGGATTAGCTTGCCCTCCCGAATTGTGATAGGAGGCTCGTCAACCAGTGTATTTTCAATCAGTGCGGCACAGTCCTCCAGAGAATCAATGGCCTGTGCCAGTTTTTGTGCCAGAGAGGCATCCAGTCCCGCCAGCTGCCGTTTTATCTCCGGCAGTGCCCGCAGGCCCTGGGCCAAGCCAAGAAGGTCACGGGCGTTCACAGTGCCGGTGACTACCCGGGTGATCACACGCTCTAAGTCAGTGACACTTTTTAAAGCAGCCTGTAGTTCACCCCGGGAAATAGTGTTGTTTACCAGCTCTTCCACCACATTCTGGCGGCGGCCAATCTCTACCGGGTCCAGAAGCGGTTTTTCCAACCAGCTTCGCAACATTCTGCTGCCCATGGCGGTCTGCGTTTTGTCCAGCACCCACAGCAGGCTGCACTTTTTTTCCTTACTGCGCATGGTCTCTGTCAGCTCCAGATTCCGTCGGGCATCCAGATCCAGCTCCATAAAAAGACCGGTGGTATAATACTGCAGATGACGAATGTGTGACAGATCATTTTTTTGCAGAGTCAGTAATGTCTGAAGCAGGGTGCCGCTGGCCATGATGGCCTCCGGAAGGCCGGTTAGTCCCAATTCGGAGAGGGACTGACTAAAGTGGCGGACCAAAAGGATCTCGGCTGCGGCCAAGTCAAACTGCTCTGATGTTCCCTCATCCACACAGCAGCTTAAACGGTGAAACAGTGCATCCTCCAGAATCGGATCATGGCTGTTGCTGCCAAAGCGCAGCACCTCTGAAGGTGCGAATCGGCCCAGCTCAGAGGCCGCGGAGGGGGCATCTGCACAGACAGTGACATAGAACGCACCGGTGGAAATGTCGCAGAAAGCAAGGCCGATCCTGCCTTCATCAGCATAGAGACAGCTCATGTAGTTGTTTTTGCTTTCATCCAGCATACAGCTTTCAGTGACTGTGCCGGGGGTGACGATACGGGTAATGCCCCGCTCTACAATGCCTTTGGCCTGGGCGGGATCTTCCATTTGCTCGCAGATAGCCACTTTATAGCCTTTGGAAACCAAGCGCCCAATGTAGGCATCTACTGAATGGTACGGCACACCGCACATGGGGGTCTGTTCTTCCTTGGGCTTATTTCTATCTCGGGTGGTGAGCGTCAGATCCAGCTCTTTGGCAGCCAACTTGGCATCCTCGTCAAACATTTCATAAAAGTCGCCCAGCCGGAAGAACAAAATGCAGTCTTGGTTGCGCTCTTTAATCGCATTATACTGCCGCCGCATAGGCGTCATTTCGGTGTTGGATGCAGCCATTGGCTTAACCTCTTTCTATAGAAAAATATAATACTGGACTGTGGGGATTTTCTTAGGCCAGTGTATGTCCTGAAACAGACTAAGAGCCGGCTTGGCCGGTTGGTTGCGTGCATAGTGCCTGTGGGTGTATCTCACTGGCACTGACAGAGTTCGCCGGACAGACTCCAGGTGGTAGCTCCGGTGATTTTTATGGGGGCAAAGGTGCCAATTAACGCTTCAGGGCCGGTAAAACGAACCAAACGGCCTCCGTCAGTACGGGCGGTCAAAAGGCCTTTATCTGTACCGTCAATCAGGCACAGCATTGTCTTGCCGATATAAGCGTTGTGAATCTCCTCAGAGATGGTATTCTGCACAGCACAAAGCTGGTCAAAGCGACGGTTCTTTTCTTCCTTTGGGATAGGATCTACCATGGAGGCGGCAGGTGTGCCGGCTCTGGGGGAAAATATAAAGGTAAACAGAGAATCGTAACGTACTTGCTGAATCAGAGAAACGGTTTCCTCAAACTCTTCCTGGGTTTCTCCAGGGAAGCCTACAATCACATCGCTGGTCAGAACCAGATCCGGCATGACGAATTTGGCATAGCGTACAGTTTCTAAATATTTTTCCCGGTCATAGTGCCGATTCATAGCTTTCAATACCCGACTGGAACCGGACTGGAAGGGAAGGTGCAGTTGTTTGGCGATCTTGGGTGAGGAAGCCATGGTATCAAACAGTTTTTTGGAGGCATCTCTGGGATGGCTCGTCATAAAACGGATACGGAAATCCCCTGGGATCCGGGCAATCATTTTCAGCAGATCAGAGAAGTCGATTCCATCCTCCAGGTCTTTGCCGTAGGAGTTTACATTCTGACCTAAAAGAGTAATGTCCTTTACACCGCTCTCTACAAGTTCTCGGCACTCGTTTAAAATATCATTAGCTTTGCGGCTGCGTTCCCGGCCCCGCACATAGGGGACAATACAGTACGTACAGAAATTGTTGCAGCCGTACATAATGGAGACCCAGGCTTTTAGGCTGCTGTCGCGCTGTTGTGGAAGGCCCTCGATAATGGAGCCGGGCTCATCCTGGGTAAAATAGGTGCGCTTTCCGGTAGTCAGCACCCGGTGCAGGATTTGAGGGAATTGCCACAGGTGATGGGTGGAAAAGACGCCGTCCACATGGGGATAGCTTTTTTTGATACGTGCTACGACCTGTTCTTGGCCGGCCATGCAGCCACACAAAAAAATCTTTTGTTCTGGATGGCGGCGCTTGGTGTGGGTCAAGGCACCCAGATTGCCGAAAACACGCTGCTCTGCATGTTCCCGGATCGCGCAGGTGTTCATAACCACGGCATCCGCACCCTCGGCAGAATCGGTAATGGCGTAGCCGCTTTCTACCAACAGGCCCCGAATCCGTTCAGAGTCGGCCTCATTCTGCTGGCAGCCATATGTCTCCACATAGGCCAAAGGAGAAAGACCGCGGCTGTGCCAATATTCATTTATCTGACTGCAGAAGACGAGCTGCTGCTGCAGGTCTTCGGCAGAGATTACGTTGGTTTTGGTATTCATGGGATAGCTCCTTAATAGACACTTATACAATTTATAATAATACCATCTCCCAACGTTGTTTGCAAGGGTAGAATACTGGTTTTTCACTTGAAATTTTCCACAGTACGTGCATACTATCTCAATGAATTGGAAAAAACATTCCAATTACTCGTAGAAATTTGCTGTTTTTGATAAAAAGCAGGTATATGCCTTGCTTTCTTTTAACAAATGTGGTAAACTAAGCAAACTGACATCTGCCCCGATAAGCAGGGAGAAAGAGGCACAAATCATGAATTGCAAGTATTGTAAAGAGCCACTGAAGGAAGGAGTAACACAGTGCCCTGCATGCGGTATGGAAAATGCCCAGATGCTGGAGCTGGTAGTGGAGCCGACGGTGGAGCAAGCACCTAAACAGAAGGTAATTTCTGAGCAGGAGTCTGAAAAGAAAAAAAGAGGCAATCAGAAAAAAAGTGCATGGAGCAAGGTGCTGATTGCGATCTGTAGTGCAGTATTGCTGGGTGTGCTGACCGGTGCAATTTTGTATGGACTTGGTGTTTTGAAATTCACACCCAGAGAAAATAATATAACCTATAAAAACTCTTACACGGCGTCTGATAGAAAAGCACTGAGAAAAGGGAATGTGGTGATTGCGGTCGCTGGCGGACAGGAACTGACGAACAGTGAACTGCAGATTTACTACAGTTTGGAAGTGGTGGATTTTATATCCACATACAGTGACTATCTGAATTATTTCGGCTTTGACTATACCAAGCCCTTGGATAAACAGGTTTATTCTGCGGAGAAGGGTACTACCTGGCAGCATATGTTCATGGAAAATGCGATCAATGCCTGGTATACCTATGCGGTGCTTAATCAGAAAGCTGCGGCTGAGGGTGTTGAGATCAGCGCGGAATTGCAGCAGACGCTGGATGCGTTGCCCGAGAGCCTTTTGAAGATGGCCCAGGAGAATGGATTTAAGACAGCTCAGGAAATGATACGATCAGATTTTGGCGATGCGTGCACCACAGAGGCTTATTTGAGCTACTTGAGGCATTATTATATCGGAATGGATTATTTTGGCTACCTGTATGATAGGTATGCGCCTACTGACACAGAGATTGCAGATTATTTTGAAAAACATCAGACTACACTGGCGGAGAGTGGAATCAAGAAGGATTCCGGTAAATACGTAGATGTACGTCACATCCTGATTAAACCGGAGGGTGGCACAAAGGACGGAAGCGGCAATTCCATTTATACGGATGCGGAGTGGGATGCCTGTTATGCAAAAGCTAAGGCCCTTCTGGATCAATGGTTGGCGGGAGAGGCCACTGAGGAAACCTTTGGAGAGCTTGCCAATAAACATTCTCAAGATCCCGGCTCCAACACCAGTGGCGGCTTATATACGCAGGTGGCTGAAGGCGATATGAAGGCCCCATTTAATGATTGGATATTTGATGAAAGCCGTGCTAAAGGTGATTACGGCTTGGTAAAGACAGATGTGGGTTATCATATTATGTACTTTGTAGACAGCGAGGATATCTGGATCAGAGAGGTCTGCAGCACCATTCTTTCGGAGCGCATCGATAAATTCATGGAAGAGGCAAAAGCCCAATACCCTATCCAGACGACCTATAAAAAGATTGTTTTAAGTGAGATTTCACTGGGCTAATGATAGAATAAGAGCGGGTTGGTTTGACCCGCCCTTTCTATGTTCAAATGGTTTGTTTAAAGGAAAGCGTATGGAAGATTTCGGATGTAATCGTTCTGTATTCATCCAGATCAGTGGTTTTGCGCAGGCGTTTTGCCAGCTTTTCTGAATTTTCAAACCGATGGATCAGCAACCCCCAGTGCTCCTTTAGTCGGAACATAGCATTACGGGAACCGCCAAAGGCGGTAAGATATTCTTCCAGAAGCTCCTCATAGAATATTTCCAACGTCTGGATGGCAGTGCCGTCTGGAGTCAACATGCCGGGATCCTGGATCAACCCTCTGCCTACCATGACTGCATCTATCTGGGGGAAGGTATCGGATAAGGCTTGAATCTGAGCGTAGGAGCGTAGGTCGCCGTTATAGCACAGCGGTATACAGCTGTGCTGGATGGCATAGCGAAAGGTGTCGATGTTGACTGTGCCGGAATAGAAAGCATTACGCACTCTGGGATGAATTGTCAGTTCCTTTACAGGGTAGCGATTAAAAATGTCCAGCAGCGTGGGAAATTCCTCGCTAGATTCGAATCCAATACGGGTTTTAATAGAGATATCCAGTGGAGGATCCGAATAGATCTGATCCAGAAAATGGGCCAATGACTCCGGATCACGAAGCATACCGGAGCCTTTGCCCTTGGCGGTGACGGTGCCGGAAGGGCAGCCCAGGTTCAAATCCACCTGCGCATAGCCCAGATCCCGGCATTGCCGGGCCATCCAGAGAAAATCATCAGCGCATTTGGTAAGAAGCTGCGGTACCACAGAAAAGCCAAGCGTATCAGCAGGCGGTAGTTCCCGGGCCTCTCGGGGCGTCAGAGAGCGATGGACAGTGGGAGATAGGAACGGGGTGTAGTAACGGTCCAGGCCGGGGAAGTATTTGTGATGCAGTCGACGGAAAATGCTGTCCGTCAGTCCTTCCAAAGGCGCAAAATAATATCGCATAATGGCTTCTCCTGTATATAAATCAACAAAAGGGTGCGCTGGGCGCACCCTTTTTTAATCAGATTTCCATGATGACGGGCAGAATCATGGGATTACGCTTGGTGGTTTTAAACAGGTAACCGCTCAGATCGTTTTTAATGGCGGTTTTAATGGCGGTCCAGTCCCGAACACGTTTGCGGCCGCAGCGGTCAATGGCTTCCATAGCCACCTGCCGAAGTTCTTCCATCAGCTCTTCGGATTCTTTTACATAAATGAAGCCGCGGGTAATGATATCCGGGCCGGTAATGACAGAGCCGTCCTGACTGGAAATATTTACACATACAACGATCATGCCGTCCTGGGCTAAATGCTTTCTGTCCCGCAGCACAACTGCACCCACATCACCTACACCTGTGCCGTCCACGAATACCTTGCCGGCCGGGACAGCACCGTTCAGCTTACAGGTTTTTCCGGTCAGCTCCAGAACGCTGCCGATTTCGGCAATCCGTACATTTTTGGCAGGCAGGCCCATTTGTACGGCCAGTTTGCCGTGGATTTGCAGATGGCGCTGCTCGCCGTGCGCGGGGATGAAAAACTTAGGTTTACACAGGGCGTGAACGATCTTCAGTTCCTCCTGACAGGCGTGGCCGGAAACATGCAGCCCCTCGCTTTTTTCGTAAACTACCTCCGCACCCTTGCGGTACAGCTCGTTGATGATTTTGGAAACGGCTTTTTCATTGCCGGGGATGGCAGAGGCGGAAATGATAATCCGGTCACCGGCCACAATGTCAATCTGCTTGTGGGTAGAAAAGGCCATACGGTACAAAGCGGACATATTTTCGCCCTGGGAACCGGTGGAAACGATGACTACTTTGTTTTTAGGCAGGGTCTTGATGGTGTTCAGATCCACAATCATGCCAGCCGGGACTTTGATATAGCCGAGTTCCTGAGCTACCTTCAGCATATTTTCCATGCTGCGGCCAGTGACAGCCACCTTTCTTCCATAACGGTGGGCAGTGGTCAGAACGGCCTGTATACGGTGCATATTGGATGCGAAGGTAGTAACAATGATCCGCTGGTCGCAGTTCTTAAATTGCCGGTCCAGACCTTCGGCAACCACATTTTCGCTTGGAGTGTAGCCTGCCCGTTCCACGTTAGTGGAATCACAGAGCAAGGCAAGAACGCCCTTGTTTCCCAATTCGCCCAGACGGGCCAGATCGGTCATACCGTCCTTTGCGGTGGGATCAATTTTAAAATCACCGGTCATGATGACTGTGCCCACAGGGGTGTGGATTGCGAAGGCCACTGCGTCGGCGATGGAATGGTTTACATGAATAAATTCTACAGTGAAGCAGCCTACCCTCACTATGTCGCCGGGCTTATGGGTGAAGAGCTTCACTTTATCAGCCAGCCGGTGCTCTTCCAGTTTCAGCTTGATTAGGCCGCAGGTCATGGCGGTGCCGTGGATGGGACAGATCACCTGCTGCATACAGTAGGGAATCGAACCGATGTGGTCTTCATGACCGTGAGTAATAAACATGCCCCGCAGCTTTTTGCAATTCTGTACCAGATAAGAAAAGTCCGGGATCACCAGATCAACACCGTACATATCCTCGTCCGGAAAGCCAACGCCACAGTCTACGATGATCATGTCCTTGCCGTATTCCAGAACGGTGATGTTCTTGCCGATCTCGTCCAGACCGCCTAAGGGAATGATTTTTAATTTTTCTGCCAAATGGGAAAACTCCTTTCAAAATTGCATGACAAAACAGGCAGCCGTATGGGCTCGTCCGGCCCTGCACCGCCGGTTAAAGTCCAAATTCGCCTGCATGATGTTCCGTTGTGTGAAAGCTGTGCGGTTGCACAGCGGTATTGCCCGGGTCTGCCTGCCCGACGCATTGCACTCATAGTATAACACATTTTTGGCAGATTGTACACAATTATTTTTCGCCCATATCCGACAGCTATTCGGACGGACAGTAAAAAATGCAGTGCAGACAGGCCAAACCGTCAAAAAAGTAGGTGCTTTGCAAAAATGATGGTTGCACCTTTTCTATTGGTTTGCTATAATAGGAAAGATAATAGGATAACTATGGGATAGTATACCCTTTAAAAAGGAGGCAGCACATATGAACAAAAAACTGGGATGGCTCTTGCGGCCCGGTGCGGGAATCCTTTTCGTGTTTCTCATGGGCTTCGCGGTAGCCGCTGGCCTGATGCAGTATTATATTCTAGCAGGCGTGGAGCTGGGCGTTGCGGCAGTGCTGCTGGCGCTGTATTTGATCAGCCAGGGGCAGCGGCGTAAGCTGCTGCGCAAGTATCTGGCAGAGCAGTTGGATGAGACAAAGGGCATTACCGGTGCCAAAACGCCGTTTCCCATGCTGGTGGTCCGGTTGGAAGACGACGGAATCGTCTATGCAAATGACACATTCGTCCGGCTGACCGGATTTCAGGACACCATGAATGAGCGCTGGGTGGGAAATGTATTGCCGGGATTTTCTACGGGATGGCTGTCTGCGGGTAAAACAGAATATCCATATGATGTGACGCTGCAGGGGCGGCGCTTTCGGGTCTATGGTACAGTAATCCAGGCCCAGGCATCTCTGGAATGTCGTCTGGGGGTTCTGTATTTCACAGACCTGACAGAACTGTATCAGGTGCGGGATGAATATATCCGGTCCCGACCGGTGGTTTCTATTATTCTGGTGGATAATTACGAGGAGCTGACTAAGAACTTGACAGAGGGTGCAACCTCTTCTCTAAACGCAAAGATCAATGATGCTATTACCCAGTGGACGGAGCCCTATCATGGCTTGCTGCGACGGCTGGAGCGAAACCGATTCCTGTTTGTGTTTGAAAAGCGGGATTTGAAACGGGCGATTGAAGGAAAATTCTCTCTGCTGGAGGATATCCATGAGATCGCCAATCCATCGGGGCTTGCCGCGTCCATCTCCTTTGGCTTGGGTGTGGACGGAGAGACTTTTGAAGAGGCTTATGATTTTGCGGCCCTCTCCATTGAGATGGCACTCAGCCGTGGCGGTGACCAGGCGGTGATCAAGGACCGGTTGAACTTTAATTTCTACGGCGGACGCACCAAAGAAGCGGACCGCCGCAGTAAGGTGCGCTCCCGGGTAACTGCTAATTCTTTGATGGAGCTGATTGGCCAAAGCAGTCAGGTGTTCGTAATGGGACACAAAAATGCGGATTTGGACGCCCTTGGCGCGGCAGTCGGTATCTGCTGCCTGTGCCGCAAAAAAGGGAAAAAGGCCCATATCGTTCTGGACCTGCAGAACAATATGGCAGACAGGCTAATCGAGGAACTTCGGCAGGTGCCGGAGTATAAGGATACCTTTATCTCCGGCCAAGAGGCACTGGTGCTCTGTGACAACCGCAGTACACTGGTTGTAGTGGATACCAACCGGCCTGATCAAGTGGAAAACCAGCATCTGTTGGAAGCTGTTCCCAGAGTGTGTGTTGTGGATCACCACCGCCGGGCGGCGGATTATATCAAGCCTGTGGTGGTCAATCTTCATGAGCCTTATGCGTCTTCTGCAGCGGAGCTGGTTACAGAGCTGCTGCAGTATGCAGTGGAAAAAAAAGATGTGCTGCCTATTGAGGCCAAGTCTTTAATGGCAGGTATCTTTCTGGATACCAAGAGTTTTAATGTCCGTACCGGTGAGCGTACCTTTGAAGCGGCGGCATATCTGCGGCAGCTAGGGGCGGATACGGTAGAGGTCAAGAAGCTGCTTCAGAATGACTTCCAGGATACCATGTCCAAATATCAGATCATCAAGGCTGCCCGGCTTTACCGCCAGGAGCTGGCAATCGCAGCGCTTAATTCCAGCACCTCCCGGACTCTGGCAGCCCAGGCGGCAGATGAGATGCTGAATATTTCCGGCATTACCGCGTCTTTTGTGCTTTACCCGGATGAGGATCAGGTGATCATATCTGCCCGCTCTATTGGCGATGCCAATGTGCAGATGATCCTGGAGCCGCTGGGCGGCGGTGGAAATACGGCTACAGCAGGGGCTCAAATTAAGGGCAGTACCGTGAAGGATGTGCTGGATACGCTGGTGGCATCCATTGACAAATTCTACGAAATGTAAGGAGTTTAATTATGAAGGTTATTTTGTTGCAGGATGTGAAGGGAAAAGGGAAGAAAGGACAAATGATCGAAGTTTCTGACGGTTATGCCAGAAACTACATGCTGCCCCGGAAGATCGCCCTGGAGGCAACAGCTGATGCGGTGAACACCATGCGCATGAATGATAAGGCTGCGGCAGAGAAGGCAGCCAAGGAGCGGGCTGAGGCAGTTGAGATTTCCAAGAAGCTGCGGGAGATGACCCTGGTAGTTACTGCCAAGGGTGGTGGCGCGGGACGTCTGTTTGGCTCAGTGACCAATCAGGAGATCGCCGATGCGTTGAAGGCCAAGTCCGGCATTGTGCTGGACAAGCGGAAGATTGTAATTGCGGATCCAATTAAGAGTGTAGGAACATATACAGTCCAGTGCAAGCTGGGTTATGAGATCACTGCACCTCTGACTGTCAAGATTCAAGAAGCTTAATTTAGGGTGCGTTTTCAAGTAGTATTTTTACGAAAGAGGGGAGAAATACATGGATGAAGAACTGAACAGCCGTCAGATGCCCCAATCCCTGGAAGCGGAGCAGGCAGTGCTGGGTTCTATTTTGATTGACAGCAGATGTTTGACAGATGTGATTGGTATTCTGCGTCCGGAGGATTTTTATTTACAACAAAACCGGGAGATTTATGAGACGATCTACACCATGTTTAATTTCTCTCAGACGATTGATCCGGTGACAGTGCTGGATAAAATGCGCGAGCTAGGTGTTTATCACGATAAATCCAGGGATTACCTCCTTCAGTTAATGGAGATCACACCTACGGCGGCCAATGCAATGCGGTATGCGGGCATTGTCCGGGATAAGGCTATGCTTCGCGGCCTGGCGGATGCATCTACCGACATTTCTGAAATGGTATATACCCAAGTGGGGACCCCGGCGGAAATTTTGGAGAGCGCGGAAAAGAAGATATACGCCCTGCGGAAGGGTGAACGGGGCGATTCTCTGGAACATATCGGTGTCACGCTCCATAAGGTATTTGACCGGCTGACAGAGCTGAGCCAGTCAGATTCTCTGATTCCCGGCATGTCTACCGGTATGCGGGATCTGGATAAAAAGATCAACGGCCTGAACAATTCAGATCTGCTGTTGGTTGCGGCCCGTCCGGCTATGGGCAAGTCTGCCTTTGCGTTGAATCTGGCACTAAACGTAGCTAAGAAATACAATAAAACAGTAGCGATTTTTAATCTGGAAATGTCCAGAGAGCAGCTTGCCATGCGCTTGCTGGCAATCGAAAGCTTTGTGGATGGTCAGAAGATGGCTACCGGCAAGCTGACAGAGGAAGAGTGGAGCAAGCTGTGTATGGCCTCTGCGGCACTGAGCCAGACCGATATCCGAATCGATGACAACCCCTCTATTACGGTGGCAGAAATGAACGCAAAGTGCCGGCGAGTGGAAAATCTGGGCATGGTGGTCATCGACTATCTGCAGTTGATGAGTGGTTCCGGTTATGGTAGGGGAAATGACAACCGTGTGACAGTAGTGGGTGAGATTTCCCGAAGCCTGAAGATCATGGCCAAGGAATTGAATGTTCCCGTAGTATGCCTGAGCCAACTTTCCCGTGGTCCGGAAAGCCGTACGGATAAACGGCCAATGCTTTCGGACCTGCGTGAATCCGGCGCTATCGAGCAGGATGCGGACGAGGTGCTGTTTTTGTACCGGGATGAGTACTATAACGAAAATTCAGAGGACAAGGGTGTAGCTGAGTGCATCGTATCCAAGAACCGTCACGGCGAGGTGGGTACGGTGAAGCTGCAATGGATTCCTCAGTATCAGACCTTCGCGGACCGGGAGTGGAAGCATGCTGAATAAGCTTCAGGAATGTATTCGGCGGTATACAATGGTAAGCCCTGGGGATACGGTGGTATGTGCTGTATCTGGGGGTGCGGATTCCATGGCACTGCTTTGGGCGTTTTATCTGCTGCGGGAAAAACTGCAGATCCGTCTTGTCGC
The DNA here is from genome assembly GCA_045577355.1 of Faecousia sp. Classification (GTDB taxonomy): domain Bacteria; phylum Bacillota; class Clostridia; order Oscillospirales; family Oscillospiraceae; genus Faecousia. The sequence goes on from JAZNIG010000020.1 coordinate 21,349, forward strand.
AGCCCATTTTAACCATGGATTGCGGGGGGAAGAATCAGATCGGGATGAGGCCTTTGTCAGGGCTTTTTGCGGCCGGTTTGAGATTCCCTTCTTCTGCGGAAGAGGACAGGTTCAGTCTGGAGAAAAGGGACTGGAGGCGGCGGCTCGGGATGCCCGATATGGATATCTTAAAAGCCTGCCCGGTAAGATTGCCACTGCCCACACAGCCAATGACAACGCGGAGACGGTTCTGATGCATTTGGTTCGGGGAACCGGACTCAAGGGCCTGGGGGCCATAGCACCGGTAAACGGCAGGCTGATCCGGCCTATGCTGTTGACAACAAGACAGGAAGTGCTGGCCTTTTTGGAGGAGTACCACGTGGGCTATGTGACAGACAGCTCCAATGAGACGGATGCTTTTTTGCGAAACCGTTTGCGGCATCACATAATGCCTCTTTTAGAGCAGGAAAATCCCCGCCTTGCAGAGAATCTGTCGGTTATGGCACTGAACCTGCGGCAGGATGAAGCGGCACTTTCCCAAATTGTCCGGGAGATTCCTACAGTGGAGGAATTACGGCAAATGGACCCTGCTTTACGTAGCCGGGCACTTCGTATCTTTTTGGAGGACTGCGGTGTGCGGGAACCGGAGCGGGAGCACGTTGCGTTGGCAGAGAGTTTGGTGTTTTCGGAAAAACCCTCTGCCAGAGCCAGCTTTCCCGGCGGTGTGACTGTTTGCCGCAGATATGATCGGCTGGAAAGACTTATGGAAGAAGCACCGCTCATCCGGACCCAGCTTGCCTGCCCCGGTGTGACGGAATTGCCGGAGCTGGGACTGCGTGTGGTTTGCCGGGAAGCAGTCAGTATAGAGAATAACAAAGATACCTTTACGGTGGCCCTGCGGGGATCACCGGTTCTGCGGGCAAGAGAAGTCTCCGATACCATGCGGCTGTCAGGCGGAACAAAAAGCCTGAAAAAGCTGTTTATTGATCGGAAAATTCCCTCACTTCAACGAAGCCGGATTCCGGTGGTGGCGGATGATGATGGCGTGCTGGGGGTATATGGCTTCGGGCCGAACAGAGACAGAATAAAAAATGAACTTCCCGGTATTCAGATTTGCTTTGAAGCACTGGCTGCCGATCGATAGAGAAAAAATTGGGAGGATGTCTTATGACACAGGATATAAAGGAAATATTGCTTACAGAGGAACAGATTCAGGCAAAGGTCAAGGAGCTGGCAGCATGCCTGTCAAAAGAGTATGCGGGCAAGGATCCGGTTTTTGTGGGTGTTTTGAAAGGCGTTGTGATGTTCTTTGCGGATATGGTACGCAACGTGCAGATTCCCTGCCAGATCGACTTTATGTGGATATCGTCTTACGGCAACGGAACGACCAGCGGTCAAATGCAGGTAAAACGGGATGTTTCCACAGAGCTGAAGGATCGCCATGTGGTGATTCTGGAGGATATCTTTGATACAGGAAACTCTTTGGACTTCACATATAAGCACTTGTTGAGCAAGGATCCTGCTTCTTTGAAAATCTGTACCTTACTGGATAAGCCGGAGCGCCGGAATCCTGCGGTCACATTACAGCCGGATTATGTGGGCTATGTGATTCCCAATGAATTCGTAGTGGGTTATGGCCTGGATTATAATGAACATTATCGGAACCTGCCCTATGTGGGCATTTTGAAGCCGGAAGTATATAGTCAATAAGGAGAATTTGAATTTGAAAAATCGCAGACTAATCAGCCTTGTTCTTTACGCAGTAATACTGATTACGGCCTTTTCCTGGATGCTGGGACTGTTTGGGCAGGGCAGCGACAAACTAACCTACTCAGAGGTGGTAACCCTGTTCCAAAATGAGCAGGTAAAAAGCTTTGTGGCAGAGGGGGATTATATCCAGCTAAAGCTCCACACGGCATATAACGGAAAAACTACGCTGACGACCACACTGGCAGACACAGATGGCTTCCGCCGCGAGATGTGGGACCTTCTGCAGAGCCAGTCCCAGGCGGGGATTTTGGAAAGCTATCATTTTCTGCCTGCTGACAAAGAGAGTCCCTTTGACTACATCCTGCCCATCGTTATCGCGGGTGCCGTTTTGCTGTTAATTTGGATGTTCCTGGCGGGCCGGGCTAACAACGCGAATCCCATGAACAATTTCGGAAAGGCCCGGATACAGAACGGATTGCCTTCCGGTAAAAAGGTTACTTTTGACGATGTGGCCGGTGTGGATGAAGAAAAAGCAGAATTGCAGGAAGTGGTGGATTTTCTGCGAAACCCAGAGAAATTCACAGCCATTGGCGCCAAGATCCCCCACGGCATATTGTTGGCGGGCCCTCCAGGTACCGGCAAGACCTTGCTTGCCCGGGCGGTAGCCGGGGAAGCGGATGTGCAGTTCTTATCTATTTCCGGTTCGGATTTTATGGAGATGTATGTGGGTGTTGGTGCAAGCCGCGTCCGTGATCTGTTTGAGCAAGCAAAAAGGATGGCTCCCGCGATTATCTTTATTGACGAGATTGATGCAGTAGGCCGAAAACGCGGCTCCGGTATGGGTGGCGGCCACGATGAAAGAGAGCAGACGCTAAACCAACTTTTGGTCGAGATGGACGGCTTTGACCGGACGGAGGGTGTGATCGTGCTTGCTGCAACCAACCGTCCCGATATTCTGGATCCAGCACTGCTGCGGCCTGGTCGTTTTGATAGGCAGATTCATGTGGGTGCACCGGATGCCAAGGGCCGTGAGGAAATTCTGAAGGTCCACGCAAAGGGTAAAAAAATGGACGATTCTGTGAGCCTGCGGACGATTGCCCTGGCTACCTCCGGCTTTACCGGTGCGGATCTGAGCAACCTTTTGAATGAGGCAGCTATTATGGCTGCCCGGGAGAATCGGCCTGTGCTGAATATGCAGGATCTGAATGAGGCTATGATGAAGATCATTGCCGGGCCTGAAAAGCGGAGTCGGGTGCGGTTGCACAAGGATTTGCGGCTGACCGCCATCCATGAGGCAGGCCATGCGGTGGCTATGCATGGATTGCCGGACCATGACCCGGTGCATCAGATATCTATTATCCCCAGAGGCAATGCGTTAGGATTGACCTGGACCCGTCCTATGGAGGACAGCACCCACCTGACACGCAATGAGATGTATTATCAGATCGTGGGTTTGCTGGGTGGTCGTGTGGCCGAAGCCTTGTTCCTGCAGGATATTTCCACCGGAGCGTCCAATGACATTGACCGGGCATCCAAGCTGGCCCGGGATATGGTGGGACGCTACGGCATGTGCGAAAGTCTGGGCACAGTGTCCTATATCGGTGGGGATGAGCTGTTTATCGGCCGGGATTATCAGAGCACCAAGAGTTATTCTGAGAAGATTGCCGGGACTATGGATGACGAAGTAAAGCAGCTGATCGACAAAGCCTATAAACACTGTGAGGAGATCTTGCGCCGGGATGCGGACAAGATGAAGAAGGTAGTGGAATTCCTGCTGGAGCACGAGACGATGACCGGTACCCAGTTTGCCCAGTGTATGGAAGGGCAGGAGATCCAAACCGCATCTGATACTGCACTGTTTGACGCATTTAAGGAAGAAACCCAGGAATAAATAAAGGGCGCGCAGCAATTATAAATTTGCTGCACGCCCTTTTTTGCGGGATTGGGATTTAAAATATAGTGTATCTTTGGGATGATTAAATTACATAGAGGTATATGGACAGAAATTGAAAAAGGCTGCCCAAAACTACGAAGATATGAAACACTGCATGGATCCAGCGGCGTTTTGCACCGATGCCGTAGAGAATTGCGCCGATGGTGTAGACAATGCCGCCGGTCAGGAGCAGTAAAAAACCCGGCAGGGTCAGAACCTGCAGTGCCTGGGGTAGGAAAAAGACGATTCCCCAACCCATTCCAATATAGCAGATCATAGAAAAAACCGTATATTTTTTCAAATCAATGGCAGTTAGTGTAGCCGCTAAAATGGCCAAACCCCATTCGGCGGCCAGCAGTCCCCAGCATAAGGTGGGGTACACTGGCAGAAATGCGGATAACAGGATCGGGGTATAGGTGCCACAGATCAGGAAGTAAATTGTACAGTGGTCGATCACTTGCATAACTTTTTTTCCCAGATTGGGCCGCAGGCCGTGATAGACGCTGGATACTGTGTACAGTGCGATCATAGTGGCGCCGTAAATGGCACAACCGATCACACTCGGCGCATTGCGGGACACTGCTGCCCGTATCACACACAACACCAGTGCCAAAATACCCAGGGCACCGCCGGTGATGTGTGTGACCATATTCATGATCTCTTCTCCGTTTGTGTAGTCCGGCAGATGCCGATCTGCCAATTTGATTCGTTTGCGCATAGAAAAACCACCTTTGCTGGATGGGGCCTCTTAAAAAACCTAGGTTTGGCTGGAGTGTTTATCCAAATCAAAAAAGAGGCCGCCTGAATAAGACTATCCTATCACAAAATTCGGATATGGCACCCTACCGGTATCGGTTGCGCCTCTCTGGGTTGAAGAGAAGAAATTCTACTGGACGTAGAGGGAAGGAACATTGCGGATAGGAATAAGAGTAAAAGGTTAGTGGTTAGGGGCGTTGGCATTTTGCACAAAAACTGATGCAAAAATTTGGCACGGTCACAAGCTGTTTACAATAAATTTTCGTGCTTATCCCGGTAATCTGTGCTATAATGTTAAGGGTGGCAGAAAGGCTGCCAATGCATTGCAGTAAAGGAGCGGCTATGAATAATATTCTCTTCTTCCTGACACCGAAGGCGCTTTGCGCATTCGTTTACGATGACTTTACGATCCGTCAGGCGTTGGAAAAAATGGAGTCTGCAGGCTATGCAGCATTACCGATACTTAGTAAGCACGGAGAATACCGAGGAACTCTGACAGAGGGTGACCTGCTGTGGGCGCTCAAGAATATGTGTTACATGGATATGCGCCAGGCAGAAGCCAGACGCATTATGGAGATTTCCCGTAAGAAAGACAATGTTCCTGTGCCGGTAACTACCAGCATGTACGATTTGGTGCAGCGGGCCAGTGCGCAGAATTTTGTCCCGGTGGTGGACGACAAGGATGCCTTTATTGGCATTGTGACGCGTGGTGCCATTATCAAGTATTGTTCCCAGCAACTTTTTCCGGAAGACTGATCTTCAGCCGCCGCCCAACCGGGCGGCGGCTTTGTGCGCGGCTTTCGATTTACTGGTTGAAAATATAACTGAAATCTGATAAAATATACAAAACTATGTTCTGGAGGCAAAATATGAACGACGAGAAGCTGAAGTTTCAACTCGGCGCGAATATTGTTTCATATCGCAAGCGGATCGGCCTGACCCAGGCAGGCCTGGCGGAGAAACTGAACTATTCTGACAAGGCCGTGTCCAAATGGGAGCGGGGCGAATCCATGCCTGATGTGCTGACCCTGGTGCAGCTTGCGGACCTGTTTGGCGTGACGGTCAATGATCTGCTGCTGGATCCCAACGCGCTGCCGGAGAATACTTCAAAGGTAGAAAAGGTCATGGAAAAAGCGGTGGAAAAGACCCTGAAGCGAAAAGCAGACAAGGGTATTATCCTTAGTCTTTCGTCACTGCTGGTTTGGTCAGTAGCGTTGCTGATTTTTGTGGTACTGTCATCTGTTGGCCTGCCCTATAGCTGGGTGGCATTTTTCTATGCAATTCCTGCCAATGCTATCGTACTGCTGAGCCTACGTTCTGCCTGGCACGATTTTCGCTGGAATCAGACACTGGTGTCGGTTATTGTTTGGGGAAGCCTCTTGAGTATTTATGTGACATTGTTGGTTTTTCTGAAGGTGAATGTGTGGAAGACCTTCCTGTTGGGTATTCCCGGGCAGGCGGCGATCTTCCTGTGGTTCCGCATGTTCCGGACAAGCAAGGAGGAAGAGGATGGATAAAGCTGCTTTGCGTCAGCAGATCCGCCAGAAGAAGCGTGCGATGACCGACGCACAGATTCAAGCGGCAAGTGCCCGACTGGGGGAATTGTTTGCCGCCTCAGTCCAGTACCGGCAGGCCAGCACGATATATGGATATCTTCCTTATAATCAAGAGGTTCGCACTATGCCCATGCTGGAGCGGGCGCTTCGGGACGGCAAGCGTGTGGCGGTACCCAAGATCTATGGAACGGAAATGAAATTTATTTACCTGTCAGACCTTACTCAGGTAGAGAAAGGATACGCAGGAATACTGGAACCCATTGCGGATGGGCCGCTGGCCGATGATTCTATTGCGCTGGTGCTGATGCCCGGCCTGGCATTTACCAAGAACGGTGATCGGATGGGCTATGGCGGCGGTTTTTATGATAAGTTTCTTGCCAGTGAGCCCCAACATCCCACTGTAGCCCTGTGTTATGATTTTCAGATCGTTGAGGCGCTTCCCACGGAAGAATACGACATCCCGGTGGATCTGGTACTCTGGGCCTGAGTGGTTTGTCTGAGAAACACAAGCGGAAATGCCTGTTTGAGATTTCTGCACCAATGTGTGCTGTTTTTCAGGAGGGATGCATCCGTTATTTATGGGAGTTTTAAGGAGAGATACATATGGAATATGTTGCGGTTTTGATCGTGGCCGCGCTGGTATTTGGCGTGTGCTTTCTGGTGGACAAGGGTTTTCATATGCTGTTTCGCAGTCAGCAGGAGCATCAAAGCGGACTGGCAGTACGGCTGAATAAAAAATACGGATCTGTGGGTCTGATCGTGGCGGTGCTTGGGCTGTCAGCTTTGTTTACCGGTCTTTCACAGGGCTGGGTGCTGAGCGTTGGCGGCGGTTTGCTGATTCTGGTAGGACTGGGCTTGGTGGTATACTACATTACATTTGGTGTGTTTTACGATAAGGATACCTTTGTCCTGACTAGCTTTGGCAAGCGCAGCGCTACCTATACCTATAAGAATATCAAGGCCCAGCAGTTATATAACAGCTATGGCAGTGTTCTGATCGAACTGCACATGGTCGATGGACGCACCGTGCAGCTTCAGGCGGGGATGGAGGGCGCATATGCTTTTCTTGATTATGCGTTTGCTGCCTGGCTGCGGCAGACGGGAAAACGGCGGGAGGACTGCGGCTTTCATGATCCGCAAAATAGCTGCTGGTTCCCACCTGTGGAGGGTTGAGCATGCATATACCGAAAGGAACTACAGCGGAGGTGGAGCTGGTCACATTTGCGCAGGCGCTGAAGGCAGCCAATACGCCCAGCCCGGATTATGATATCAACAAATGGCTGTATGCCCCCAATTTTTATTCGGAGTACCGTTACATACTGGGCACCCGGGGTAAAAATCCCCTGATCTGCATTGGTATCAATCCTTCCACTGCCCAGCCGGACGATCTGGATAATACCCTGAAATCCGTAGAGCGGATTGCTTTAGGCAACGGATATGACAGCTTTATTATGTTTAATGTATATGCCCAGCGGGCTACAGACCCGGACACTATGGAAAAAGAATGTAATATGCGGCTGCACCGGGAGAATTTGGAGGCTTTTCGCTATGTGCTCTCTCTTTCTCAGGCACCAGCGATTTGGGCGGCTTGGGGTACAATCATCGAAAAACGGGATTATTTGCCCCAGTGTGTACAGGATATGGCGGCGGCCGGGGAGGCGTATGGCGCAAGGTGGTATTGTGCGGGCAAGATCAGCAAAAAAGGCCATCCCCATCACCCCTTGTATCTGCGCAAGGATGAGAAGCTGAAGTCTTTTGACGTGGTAGCCTATTTGGAGGGCCTTTTTCTATGAGCGGAAATGAATGTGAGTCCTGCTGGCATTATGATTATGATGAAGAGTATGACGAATATTACTGCATCATGGATCTGGATGAGGATGAATTATACCGTATCATGACATCCCCAAACCACCATTGTCCCTATTACCGGCAGGGAGATGAATATTATTTGGCAAGGAGACAGTGATCATGAAAAAACTACTTGCGGTTTTGGCTGCGTGTTTGCTGCTGACTGCCTGCGGTAGAGGCGGCACGGGAACAGAACCGTCCGAGGAAACACAGCCGGAAACGGTTGGGTTGTACAATCCGGACAGTCTGGTGGAGCAGAAAACCGGCGGCGCGGTGCGGGCTTATCCGTTGGATGACAGCAATTATGTAGGCCTTGCATCTATGGGAAGCAAGCTGCTGCTGATTCGGGATAATGGCACCATGACGGTGCTTGCCGGGGATCGGTGTGAGATAGCGGCAGTCCTGAAATTGGGAGCTGTGCTGCCAGCTTACAGAACTGCTTTTGACACAGCGGATACAGGAGCAGCCTATTTTTCGCAAGATACCAACCAGGTGGTGCGTCTGAATCCTCAGCTGCAGCAGAGCGCGGTATATGATTTACCGGAAAATATTCAAGGGATGCCGGCTGTCAGTCTGGGTACCCGGGAGGTCTATTACTTTACCGGACAAGAGCTGCGGGCATTGAACATGCAGAGCGGTGTCTCCCGATTGATTCGGAATTATGATGGAGAAATGACCTTTGCCGGCATGTATTTTGACGGCGCTGTTCTGGCCTGCCAGAGCGGTGACGGGCAGGGAGGGCAGAAGGTTTTGTACATCTCCACCCAGACAGGACAGACATTGAGTCAGGATCCCCAGCTTTTTGGCCTGCAGACCCATGCCGATTCCTATTTTGCCATGCGGCAGGACGGACAAATTACCCAGCGGATCTTTGGCTTGCTGGATGGACAGGCCCAAAGCTTGAATCTGAATGAGGAAGCCGGGCGGCTTACGGCTGCGCTGCCGCTGGATGGTGTGATCAGTTATGTTGCGGACGAATCCGGACTGGGGATATCCTTCTATGATCTGAAATCGGGTCTGCGCAGTGCGGCGGTGACGCTGGAGGGCGTAGGAGATCCGGCTGTTTGGCATGCGGATCAGCAATATGTTTGGATTCTGGCCTATGAAAATGAAAAGCAGGTACTATACCGCTGGGATATCAGTAAATCAGCGGTGCAGGAGGAAACCGTATACACAGGCCCGCTGTATACCTATCAGTCCCCGGATACAGAGGGCCTTGCCCGGTGCCAAAGCCGGGTAGATGCTATGAATCAAGCTTATGGTGTTCGTATTCATATCTGGGAGGACGCATTGGGGCAGACTGGCGGATATACCATGACCGGAGAGCACCAGGTGGTGCCGATCAACGGACTGCTGGATCAATTGGAAAATGTACTTGCCAAATTCCCGGAGAAATTTCTGCAGTCTACTGTAGAAGCGGGCTGGGTTCGCATTTGTCTCGTGCGCAGCATTGATGATGAGGCAGGTTATGTACAGTATTGGGCGGAGGGCGACTGCTATATTGCAGTTTCGCTGGATGCGGATGTGCAGAACGCGTTTTTAGTGGGCCTTGGATATGCTGTTGACAGCCATGTGGTGGGCAACAGCCGGGACTTCGATACCTGGAATGAACTGAATCCCCAGGGATTTACCTATGGGCAGATACAAAACACCCTTTTAGAGGGAGAAAACCGGGCATTTGTGGACGCGGAATCTATGCAGAACCCCTATGAGGACCGCAGCCGTATGATCGCCTGCGCCATGATGGAGGAAAAGGAAGAGGTATTCTCATCCGAGATCATGCAAAAGAAGCTGCTGCGGATCTGCATGGGCATCCGGGAAGCCTACGGTTTGGAAAAAAGCACAGAGACCTACTTCTGGGAACAGTATTTAAACCAATCTCTGGCTTATACAAAATAAGTTGACGGCACCTTCTGTGATGGAAGGTGCCGTTATAATGTATTGTTAGATTATTCTTCCTCGTCATCGCTGGTGCAAAGCCATTCCATGGATACACCCAGTGCCTTGGAAAGCATTTTCAATTCACCGTCTACAACGTGCCGTTGGTTCTTTTCGATTCGCGAGATGATAAGCTTGGTCATATCCATACCCATAAAGTTAATTTTATTGGCTAATTCTTCTTGGGTAAGAGGCGGCTTATGCAATGCGCGTCCCAGCCGTACCTTATCTCCACAAATATTACCTTCGATTAAGAAATTCTTCCCCATAAAGATACCTCTATAATATCTATTTTGGATATTTTGTATCCGTTGTATTGATTTTATAGAAAATTTCTTTATAATGTGAGATGTAAATGATATTAAATGTCCAGACTAGATATAGCAGCTAAATTTAGGAGTGAGATTATGCAAAAGTTTTGTTTTATGTTTTGCCACAGAAATGTGCCAGGCGGCCGAAAGAGAATGCAGATGGTTTTGACAGTGGGAATTTGCGCTTTTGTTTTATTGGGTGCTTGCTTATTGGTGGCTATCCGGCATCACACAGGGAAAGCAGTGGTATATAAAGATGCTGCGGAGATAATCAGTCATTTTAAGCAGGCGATTAAGGAGGAAAATGCGGAAGCTGAAAGGACAGGCGAGTTCCATGTAGAACCCATTTCGTATCTGTGTGCTGATGGAAGCACAATTGATTTTTATTGCTGTCATACAACCTATTACACAGATCCAGCTCCAGTGTATTCCGGGTTGGATATGTGCGCATTTGAACTAATGATCGATTTTCCTGCGATTGCAAACAGGCGGGCTTGTAAAGTCAATGGTTTGGAAGCGTTTCAGTGCGAAATTGGAGAGAGGACCTATCTGTGCTGGACAATCACGCCTGCCGTTAGCTGTGTGCTTGAATACACTGCCGGTTGCGTCTCCGAGGAAGATATTTTTAGAATGGCTGAGAGCGTTCAGCTCCCGGACAATATAGAATAAAAATGACCTCGATACCGTTTGGTATCGAGGTCAAATCGTTTGGAAATATTAGCCCTTCAGAGCCTCTTCCACAGCAACGGCAACGCTAACGGTCATACCGACCATCGGGTTGTTACCAGCGCCCAGGAAGCCCATCATTTCCACGTGGGCGGGGACGGAGGAAGAGCCTGCGAACTGGGCATCGCCGTGCATACGGCCCATGGTGTCGGTCAGACCGTAGGAAGCGGGGCCGGCAGCCATGTTGTCGGGGTGCAGGGTGCGGCCGGTACCACCGCCGGAAGCGACGGAGAAGTACTTCTTGCCCTGCTCGATGCACTCCTTCTTGTAAGTGCCGGCGACGGGATGCTGGAAGCGGGTGGGGTTGGTGGAGTTACCGGTGATGGACACATCCACGCCCTCCAGATGCATGATGGCCACGCCCTCGCGGACGTCGTCGGCGCCGTAGCAGCGGACGTTGGCGCGCTCGGTCTCGGAGTAGCGGGCCTCGCGGACCACGTTGACCTTGCCGGAGGCATAGTCGAACTGGGTCTGGACGTAGGTGAAGCCGTTGATGCGGCTGATGATCTGAGCGGCGTCCTTGCCCAGACCGTTCAGAATGAAGTCGGATCGTAGCCATGTCGTTCTGTGAGCCAA
>JAZNIG010000021.1:0-10690 GCA_045577355.1 Faecousia sp.
GCCATCACCCGCGACCGTCTGCACGCTCTGCGTGAGGCAGATGCCATTCTGCGCGAGGAGTTTGACAAGAACGGTCTCGCCGGTAAGGTGTGGCAGTATTTCGTGGGTGTCCCCGATATTAAGTCGGTGGGTGTCCGCGACGAGAGCCGCTACGAGGGCTGGCCCGCCATCATCCGCGCCGTGAACACCACCGACGCCATGACCGCCACCATTGAGGAGATCCCCTACCCGGTGCTGCACAAGATCACCGCGCGCATCACCCATGAGGTGGAGGGCATCAACCGCGTGCTGATGGACCTGACTCCCAAGCCCACCGGCACCATCGAGTGGGAATAAACGCATATTGATTCTAAGTGGTCTGAAATCGCTTGATTTCAGACCACTTTTTCTCTTTGTGTTATGGTATTCTTATCAGCAATGACAAGGATTTGATAAGCATTTTTCTTTGCCGCATATCGCTCCAGAAAAAGCTGATAGCGGTATCTACCTCTCAAAGAGCCTGCATAATTTGGCAATAACAACTCATAATTGAAATCTTCCTGTTTTCGTGCTATAATAAAGGTGCTTCCCCTGCGATTGTGAGAGCCGGGTCGCAGTTTTTACACGGTCGCTGCAACATAATGCGATAAAATAACGGAGGTACATGGATATGGCAAATGAAAAAGATATTCTTTATACCAGAACTTGCTCTTTATGCCGCAACAAGCTGAAACTTTTAGACAGGCATCATCTGCATATACTCAGTGACGGTACCTTGTGTCAAACGTGCCATATGACCATTTTGCAACTGCTGAGCGAAAGACACTGCTGGATTTCCGAAGAGGAATATATGAAAGTTATGCAGAAAAAGTATAATTTCCGGGAGCATCATAGTATGCCTCTTGAAAAGGCGCAGGATTTGTTTGCGCTGCGTGATCGCGTATGCAGCAGATTCTTGGAAACCATTGATCTGAATGAAGGTAATGTATTTGTTGCGCAGAAGCTGTTTGCAATGCCAAAGAGCCCCCCTATTTTCATACTCAGAGCCATGAAACTGAAAAAGAAAGTTGTATTACAGGGATTCCCTCTAAAAGGTACGATACAAAAAGGAGACCGCGTACGGATCAATGCTGCCGGTACCATCCGTGATTTTACCGCTCTTGATGTCGTTCCGCGAGAAATGGGTCCGCTGGAAAAGGATACTTTCTTTTCGCAGCTTGGAGCGAATGTCCACAACCATAAAATCCTGGAGGGCGGCGACGGCTGGATCATTATCGATACAGAAGAATCCGGTTTCATTCCGGAGAACACTTTTGTTGCCGCTTACAAATAACGGCAACGGATTGCCTGCCAAATTCCATTTGTCTTATTGTTTAACAGCCTTAACTTTCCAAAAACTCTTTATCACCGCTGATAAGATTTTGATAAGCATCCGACGCACAGCTATGATAATATGGATAGTCAAAATAATCAGAATAGCAGGTGTAATATCTTCTAAACAAAATTGTTTAAGATGCAAGTCCCTGCAACGAGTGGGAATAATGCCTCTGTTTCAGCAAAAATGATTTATCCTCTTCGGGGCAATTTCTTTTATCCTTTCGCAATTGGATGAATCAAGCAATATAGTAATTTTGAAGACCTTGTGTCATCGGAAACGATGACCAAGGCCTTCTTTTTTGTCGTAGGAGAGACCTTGGCTATAAACATTTGGCTTAGAAGATTCTATCTTTACCAAATCAGGTGCTCTGCTTCGACACCAGCTTTTAAAATTTCAATGGCGGATAATTTTTAATTGCGTCTGCCTAAAATAGATGTTATAATGGAAATACTATGCAAATCATCGGTTTATTGACAGAAAGGATGAAGAAAGAATGAGACAATACGTTGGAGAAAAACGCGGACGGCTGGAAGGCATGGACAAGGCTACCGGTCGTGCCTTATATGCTGGCGACTATCGTATGGAAAATATGCTTGAGCTGGCTCTTGTTCGTTCTGAGATCAGTCATGGCTCGGTCCACACCCTTGATGTTTCCGCCCTTCCCGAAGATGTGCTGGTCTTCACCGGAAAAGATTTCGCCGAAAATGTAGTTGCGGATATTTTCTGTGATACCCCAGTTCTGGCCTATGATAGGATCCGTTTCCGCGGGGAGCCCATTGCGATCATCGCGGCGGACACCCGGGAAAAAGCCAAGGAAGCGGCAAAACTGGTGAAGGTCGAGTACGAGTGCCTGCCCATTGTCCGCAACACAGAAGACGCCAAGGATCCCGCCCTGCCGGTGCTGCACGGGGATTCCAATCTGCTGGCAGACTTTTTCCACGAAAAAGGCGATGTAGAAAAAGCATTTGAAGAGAGTTATCTCATTGTAGAAGACGATTTTGAGACCCCCGCTCAGGATCACGGCTATATGGAGCCGGATGCCTGCTTTGCCTATGTGGAAGATGACCGTCTGATGGTCTATACCGCTTCTCAGAATGTGTTTGCCGACCGGCTCATGATCTGCCGAGCTTTGGGTTTGGCACCGGAGCAAGTGCGTGTGCGTGCTGCCTTTGTAGGCGGCGGCTTCGGCGGCAAGGACGGACATACCTGCCAGATCTACCCCAGCTTGGTCTCCTGGCTGACCAAGCGCCCGGCAAAGGTCGTTTTTGACAGAGAGGAAGTTCTGGCTTGTACCTATAAGCGCCATGGCATTAAGACCCATGTAAAAATGGGTTTCAGCAAAGAGGGAAAGATTTTGGCCTTCGACGGAAGCGCTATTTTGGATACGGGCGCTTATGCCGGCTACGGTGCCTCTGTGCACGGCCTGTTTACGGAGCACTTCCCCGGACCTTACGAAATTCCCAATGTCCGCCTGAAAACCGAAACCTACTACACCAACAAGCCCATCGCTCATGCCATGCGTGGCTTTGGCGCGCCTCAGGGTGCTTTCGCAACTGAATCCATTATCAGCCGTGCCGTTGCGCAGCTGGGTTTGGATCCCATCGGCATGCGTTTGGATAATGCGCTGGTGCAGGGCTCTGTGGGTGCTTTGGGGCAGCCCATGGATCATTGCGTCGGCCTGCGGGAAGCGCTGAAATTGGTGCAGGAATCCGATTTGTGGAAAGAACGGGAATCCAACACCGATCCTTATGTGGGTTACGGTGTGGCCGGTGGTTTCTTGAGCTGCGGTCTAGGTCAGAAGATTCCCGACAATGCGAAAGTATCCGTGCGGGAGCGGGAAGACGGCGGTTTTGACATTGGCTGCGGTCTGGTAGATATCGGTCAGGGCAGCACCACGGCGCTGGCAGCCATGGCGGCAGACCTTTTGGAAACTGATATTGAAAACATCCATATGATCATGGCGGATACCGACAAGACCGAAGACTGCGGCTGCACTGCAGCTTCCCGTTCTGTTTTCATTGCCGGCAATGCACTTATGGCGGCGGTAAAACAGTATAAGAAGATGAAGGAAGCAGGTCTTTCTTCCGACATAGCCATGGGCGAAGCGGCATTCCCCGAATCCTCTAAGGATCTGGGCCGCATTGGCTTCCCTCATGCCATGTACACCTTCGTGGCACAGGCAGTGAAACTGCGTGTGGATCCCATTACCGGCAGCGTATCCTTGCTGGACATCGCAGCCGCTACAGAATGCGGCAAGGTGATCAATCCCCTCGGTCTTGCAGGCCAGATCCAGGGCGGTATCGGCATGTCCATCGGTTTCTGCCTGGGCGAGGACTGTACCTGGAAAGATGGTCAGCTGATTCACAAGAATTTCGCAACTTATTTAATGCCTACTGCCTTGGATGTACCCAACATCGCAAGCTATCATGTGGACGCTTACGAAGCATCCGGTCCCATGGGTGTCAAAGGTGCCGCGGAAGTCTCCACAGTTTCCATCGCTCCCGCCATCAACGAGGCAGTTCGTCAGGCATCCGGCGCAATACTTACAAAACTGCCCTTGAGTCCGGAAGAAATTCTGAAGGCTTTGGAAGCACGCGAAGAATGTGTAGGAGGTTGATCATATGTCTATGTTTTATCAGCCGTTGACTGTAGAAGAGGCAATCACAAATTTGGCCAAGGAAAACACTATGGCCTGCGCAGGCGGAACAAACCTCTATGTGGACAGAAAACACGGAAAGTTTTTGGATAAAGATTATGTCAGTTTGGATAAACTGCAGGATTTAAAGCAGGTTATCCAGAAAGAAGATGGCTGGCATATTGGCAGTATGGTGAATTTTGCCTGCGCCGAGAAGCTGGCAATACCCGGTGCCAATTGCTTTACTATGGCCGCTGCGCAAGTAGGCGCACCGCAGATCCGCAACAGAGGTACTGTAGGCGGCAATATTGTTTCCGCATCTCCTGCTGCAGATTCTGTGCCAGCGTTGATAGCTTTGGATGCAACCGTTGTATTAAAGTCTGTGTCGGGTGAAAGAATCGTTGCTCTTTCGGAGTTTATGAAGGGCCCGGGAAGAACGGATTTAAGGTCCGGAGAGTTGATGACCGAGATCATCATTCCCACAAAAAAGGGCCATTCTGTGTTCAGTAAAGCCGGTAAGCGTAATGCCTTGGCTATTGCCATTTGCAATCAGGCTGTCTACATGGAAACCGAGCAAGGCAAGATCCAGGAAATCCGTGTGGCGCTGGGTTCTGTAGCGCCTATCGCAGTACGTGCATACCATGCAGAAGCCATACTGAAAGGAACGGAAGCATCCGCATTGGATAGCACTGAATTTAAGGCAGCGCTGAAAGAAGCACTGTTGAAAGATATTTGTCCTATCGATGATGTCCGCGCAACCAAGGAATACCGTCAGAGCGTGGCATTTCGCATGCTGATGCATAATTTGAAGCAGTTGTGGAAGGAGGAATCCGTATGTTAAGCATTCAGCTGAAAGTTAACGGAGAATTACATACGATCCAAATTGAGCCGACAGAGACCCTGCTCCATGTGCTGAGAGAAAAACTTGGCCTTACCGGAACAAAAGAGAGCTGCGGTGAAGGTGATTGCGGTGCATGTACGATCCTAGTGAACGGAAAGAGCGTCAATTCCTGTATTTATCCGGCCATTCAGGCGGATGGATGTGAGATCATGACTGTGGAAGGCGTTGAGAAGAATCCCAAGCTGGCAAGAATTCAGCAAGCGTTTGTAGATCACGGAGCTGTTCAGTGCGGCTTCTGCTCTCCCGGTATGATCATGGCGACCTGTGCTTTGCTGGATGAAATTCCGAATCCCACGGAGGAAGAAATTCGACGCGGTTTGTCCGGGAATCTTTGTAGATGCACCGGCTATCAAGCCATGGTGGATGCTGTAAAATCACTCCTTTGAATTGTTCATATTATATTCAAATATCCATTGACAAAGATTGGGATACACTCTATAATCACAATGGCAATAATTTTAAATAAATAAAAAGAAGGGAATTATCATGAATCTTGACAAGATCTTTCATCTGAAAGAGCGCAACACCAATGTAAAGACCGAGATTGTGGCCGGTATCACCATGTTTATGACCATGGCTTACATCTTGGCAGTTAACCCCAGCATTCTGTCTGCTTCCGGCATGGATAGCGGCGCAGTCTTCACCGCAACCGCAATCGCTTCTGCGGTTGGCACCATCCTGATGGCAGTATTTTCCAACCATCCCTTTGCGCTGGCTCCCGCAATGGGTCTGAACGCCTACTTTGCTTACACTGTCGTTCTGGGCATGGGCTACAGCTGGCAGCAGGCACTGGCAGCCATTTTTGTTGAAGGTATCATCTTCATCATCCTGTCTGTTACCAACGTCCGTGAAGCAATCTTCAATGCCATCCCCACCAACCTGAAGCACGGTGTATCTGTTGGTATCGGCTTCTTTATCACCTTCATCGGCCTGCAGAATGCTAAGATCGTTGTGAATAACGATTCCACTCTGGTCGATATGTTCTCCTTCAGCGCTTCCATCAGCGACGGCTCCTTCTCCTCTGTGGGCATCAGCGTCGTTCTGGCTCTGGTCGGTACCCTGATCACCGCTGTCTTTATGGTCAAGAAGATCAAGGGCGGCATCCTGTGGGGCGTTCTGGCTACCTGGGCACTGGGCATGATCTGCCAGCTGGCTGGTATTTATGTTCCCAACCCCGAAGCTGGTTTCTACAGCCTGTTCCCCGACTTCTCCAATGGTCTGGCAGTTCCCAGCATGGCTCCCACCTTCATGCAGATCGACTTCTCCATCATGAAGACCTTTGACTTCTTCATCATCATGTTCGCATTCCTGTTTGTGGACGTGTTTGATACCATGGGCACCCTGATCGGTGTTGCTTCCCAGGCTGATCTGCTGGATAAGGATGGCAAGCTGCCCAAGGCTAAGGGCGCTATGCTGGCTGACGCAATTGCTACCACCTTCGGCGCAGCATGCGGCACTACCACTGTTACTACTTACGTTGAGTCTGCTGCAGGTGTTGCAGAAGGCGGCCGTACCGGTCTGACCGGCATCGTCACTGCAATTCTGTTCGCTCTGTCTCTGTTCCTGTCCCCCCTGTTCCTGGCAATCCCCTCCTTCGCAACTGCTCCCGCTCTGATCGTCGTGGGCTTCATGATGATGACTGCAGTTGTCAAGATCGACTTCAAGGATTACTCCGAAGCCATTCCCGCATTCATCGCAATTATGGCTATGCCCTTCCTGTACTGCATCTCTGAAGGCATCTCTCTGGGTATCATCTCCTACGTTGTCATCAATGCTTGCACCGGTAAGGAAAACAGAAAGAAGGTTACTGTCCTGATGTACATCCTGGCAGCCCTCTTCGTTCTGAAGTATATTCTGCTCTAATTGATTTCCATCAGCCACCCTCGCTTGATGCGAGGGTGGCTTTTTGCTTTCCTGGGAGTATATATTTCGAATTGTATTTATTTACAATTCGATAAAATTGTAGTATAATTTGGAAAACCGCACGTTTGGGGGATTTTCTATGGAAGTTGGCGCATTGATCGTTGCGGCAGGCATGTCCAGCCGCATGGGTGAATTTAAACCAATGCTTAATATTGGTACGATTTCGATTGCCCAGAGAATTGTTGCGACATTCAACAGATCGGGGGTTAATAAAGTCGTTATGGTTACCGGCTATAATGCAGTTACATTGGAGCGTCACTTAGCTGGTAACGGAATCATTTTTCTGAGAAACGAAAACTATGAAACGACCCAAATGTTTGATTCCGTGAAAATCGGTTTGCGCTATTTGCAGAACAAATGCGACAAAGTGTTGTTTACACCGGTGGATATCCCCCTTTTTACACCCAACACCGTACAAGCAATGTTGGCAACCGATGCCGCATTGGCTTGCCCGGTGTGCCGGGGTGAGAAGGGGCATCCCCTTTTGATAGACAATAGGTTGATCTCAAAAATCTTGTGTGACAGTGGCGAACAAGGGCTGCGAGGCGCAACTGAGCGATGTGGTGTGCCTATACTGTGCGTCCCCGTAGAAGATCCCGGCACACTTTACGATGCGGACACACCGGAGGATTTCGCGGCGCTGGTAGATTATCACAACAATCAATTGGTGCGTCCTGTAGTTAGCGTTTCCCTTGCCAAAGAGAAAGTTTTTTTCGACAGCAAAACAGCAATGCTCCTGGCGCTGATCGATGAAACAAAATCTGTTCGTGCGGCAGGACAAAGAATGCAGTTAAGCTATTCCAGCTGTTGGAATATGATTCGTAAATTGGAAGAGCAGCTGTGCTATCCGTTGATCGAACGCACACAGGGTGGTGCGGTTGGCGGCGTCAGCGTATTGACAGATCGAGGTAGGGAGTTTTTGGCAAAATACACGGAGTATGATAAAAAGGTCAGAGATATAGCAGAAGATTTGTTTGATGCGTATTTCGGAGGAATGTTCTGATGAAAAGCAAACAACATAGTGCAGTACAAATCATGCTGGTGGTATTGTTTGTGTGCATATTGGTGTCATTTTCCGTAGGTCAATATCCCGTGCCGTTAGATGCGGTGGTGGGGATATTGGCAAAGAAAATCGGTCTGCCGATCCAGAGTTTTTGGACAGAAGCGATGGAGACAGCAGTATGGAACATCCGCTTACCAAGAGTGCTCCTTAGCGTATTGGTGGGTGCATCCCTTGCCGCAGCTGGAAGTGCCTACCAAGGGGTATTTCAAAATCCAATGGCTTCGCCGGATGTCCTGGGAGCATCGGCCGGAGCAGGATTTGGTGCTGCATTGGCAATTTTATTGGGTGCTTCATCGGCTTATATCATGATAGGCGCTTTTTTTACAGGAATGGCTACTGTAGGTTTGGTATTCTTTGTTAGTCGCTACGCAAAAGGGGATCGGGTGCTTGGCCTGGTGTTATCCGGAATTATGATTTCCACTTTGTTCCAATCCGGAACTTCATTTTTAAAGCTCGTTGCAGATCCAAGTAATCAATTGCCGCAGATCACGTACTGGCTTATGGGCAGCTTGAGCGGCGCCAAGTGGGGAGATGTTTTCTTCGCCACAATCCCAATGGTCATGGGATGGATCCCTTTATTACTGCTGCGATGGAAGCTGAATGTGATCACCATGGGGGATGATGAGGCAAGGACATTGGGGGTCCATCCACAAAGACTCCGGGTTCTGATCGTTATTTGCTCAACTTTGGTGACGGCAGCCGCTGTTGCAGTCAGCGGATTGATTGGCTGGGTAGGTTTGGTGATCCCTCATATCATGCGCAGATTGGTCGGAAACGATTATCGCTATCTCATGCCGGCTTCTATGCTTGGAGGCGGCGTATTTCTTTTGATAGTGGATAATATTTCACGAAGCGTTACCGCATCTGGAATCCCCATTGGAATCCTCACGGCATTTGTAGGTTCCCCATTCTTTTTATGGATGATCACCGGAAAGGGAGCAACTTATGAGCATTCAGGTCAATAATTTAAGTTTTTCTTATGGGCAGAAAAACGTGCTTCATGATATCTGTTTTTCAGCGGAAAAGGGAGAGTTCCTTTCGATTTTGGGCCCAAATGGTGCGGGAAAAAGTACGCTGCTTCGTTGCATTTTAGGCTTGCTGCCTGGCTATTCCGGTGAGGTGCTGGTAAATAAGCGCAATATCAAAGGATTTTCTGCGCGGGAAGCATCCAGACAGATTGCGTATATCCCGCAGAAAAACCACTGTGTATTTCAGTACAATGTGTTGGATATTGTGTTGATGGGTCGCTCCAATCGTACTTCTGTGTTTGGAAATCCCGGAAAGGAAGATGAGCAGGCATGCTTGAAGGCATTGGAAAAGGTTGGGATCTGCGCACTGAAAGATCGGTGTTTTCAAAAGCTCTCAGGGGGAGAACAACAGCTGGTGCTGATTGCTCGGGCATTGGCACAGGACGCACCGATCCTGCTACTGGACGAGCCAACAGCAAATTTGGATTTCGGTAATCAAATATTGGTCTTGGAACAAGCAAAAAAACTTGCCCAAGAAGGATATACCGTCATCCAAACCACACATCATCCGGAGCAAA
Source organism: Faecousia sp. (assembly GCA_045577355.1). Taxonomy (GTDB): domain Bacteria; phylum Bacillota; class Clostridia; order Oscillospirales; family Oscillospiraceae; genus Faecousia. The sequence continues at coordinate 9,426 of JAZNIG010000021.1, forward strand.
GTTATCTGTATTCAGACCGCATTCTTGCGCTGCAAAACGGGAGGGTCGTGGCCAACGAAAAACCGGCAGCGGTTTTGACAAGTGATATGATGAAACAATTGTACGACGTCAGTGTCGATGTAATCAGTCTTTATGACGATACTGCTCGCGTTTGTATTCCTGCAAAATTTGCCAAATAGAGAGGAAATGGAAATGAAAAAGAAAGTATTGGTTTTACTTATGATTGTCCTTTTGCTTCTGGTTGGATGCGGCCAAAAGCAAAATACCATGGTTCAAGAACGTACAGCAGAGTTTACGGACTCTCTTGGTAGAACGGTAACCGTACCGGAGAAAATCACAAAGATTGCGATTAGCGGCCCGCTGTCTCAGGTATATATTTTGCCTTTGGGGGGTGATATGCTGGTAGGCGTGAGCAATGCATTTGCTGAGGATGCCCAGAGCTATATTGCGGAAGGCATTTTGAATAAAACGGAAATCGGTCAGCTTTATGGCGGTAAGAGAGAAATGGATCTGGAAGCGCTTTTGGCATCAGATCCGGATGTGGTGATCGATATCGGCCAGGCCAAGAAATCTATGGCAGAAGATTTTGATGCGTTGACAGAACAGACAGGTATCCCCTTTATCCATATAGATGCGGATGTTTCCACTGCTGCAGAGGCATATCGCACATTGGGAAAATTGATCAGCAGAGAAGAAAAGGCTGAGAAACTGGCTTCCTGGTGTGAAAATACTTATGCCGGAATTCAAACACTGATGGAAAAAGTGGATGCAGACAACGCAAGAAAGACACTGCTGTACTGTTTGGGTGAAAATGGAACCAATGTGATCGCAGAGGGTTCTTTTCATGCACAGATCGTCAATCTGATGAGCCGGAATGTTGCAGTCATTGAGGATGTTGTTTCCAGCGGTGATGGCAATCAAGTAGATTTGGAACAGATTTTGTTTTGGGATCCGGAAGTGATTGTATTTTCCTATGACAGCTGTTATCATACCGTTGGGGATGCGGCGCAATGGCAGAGCGTTACTGCAATTGCAGAAGGAACATATTATGAAGCGCCCTACGGGCCTTACGGATGGCTCTCCTCTCCGCCGGCTGTTCAAAGCTATCTCGGCATGCTGTGGCTAGGCTCAGTTTTGTATCCGGACTATGTTGATTATGATCTTCAAGAGGAAGTAACTGCATATTATGAGCTGTTTTACGGATGTAATTTGACAGAATCCATGTATACTGACCTGATTGGAAATTGATATCGGATTCACGAATA
>JAZNIG010000022.1:0-3553 GCA_045577355.1 Faecousia sp.
GGACTCATATCCGATTCTGGAATCCATACATCTGAGCTTCATCAAATCAAACACGGTTTGCAGCTCATCTTCTATCATACGAAGCATCCCATCAGAATCCCTGTTCTCTCGCAGCCGGTTAAACCGGATATGATGATAGGCACTCTCGTACTGGCGTAAAACAACTTGTGCCATCAGAATCATTTCATCCAGTTGATTATCTGTTCCTTGATACTTGGAAAGCTCACATAAGCCTTTTTCCCAAAGTGTAATCAACTGACGGTATTCTTCTTCATAAACAGATACAGGATAGATACCCGCCCATTTCTGAACATCGTCATAGGGAAACCCGACCATACTTGCCTCATATCCGGTAGGTTTCAGGAAGAATGGTGCCATAGGGCCGTAATTTTGCGGGCCAAAATAGAGGGTGTCCAGATAAAACGGATAGTGGGAAAAGGCTTCAGACAGCATCAACTGCGCATCATATACACCCTTTGCAACCGTTTCTCCCAGCCAATCTGTGAGAAAATCCATTAAATTCCCTTTGTCTTCCATCAGCCAGGCCGCCAGCCGCAGATTGGGGCTGGGGCATCCGCCAAGTGTCCAGCTCATTTGCAGATTTTCGATCCCTTGCGCCTTCAAGTTCTCAATATGTCCGGCAACCTTCTCCAGTACCGGAATATAAGGAACAACCGCCATTTCCCAGGTGTTATTGATCTGCACTTTGGCAGAGAGCGGCATTTTTTGTTTTCTCGCCACCTGCCACAGGTTTTTTGCCTTATCTCCGGGGCCGCAAAGGGACATGGTGTAATCCAAAACACTGCCTTTGACTCCGCCAATTTGAAACTGCATCGCTTCTTCACTGGTACACTGCAGAATTTGTCCCTCGGTGAGTAACGGAACTACTTTTTCCGCCCACTCGTCTTTCCATCCCCACGCCCAAACAACAGCTTTTGCATTGGGACAAGCATCGTGAGCGCCCTTTGCCATCAAATTGTTGACCTCTGCCACAACCTCCCACGGCTTTCTTTCCCGGCATCGCGGGCAAGCCATCTCGCCCTCCAAACGGGAGTAGCAATTGGTCAGGTTCTCGGACATAGTGATGGTGAAAAAGCCGGCAAGATCCGGAACCATCTCAAATAACTTTCTGACACCGTGATAAAGGTAATCCTGAACCTCTTTTGTGGAAGTACACATTGCGTAATAGTCGCCCTCGGCTTCACCACGCAAATGGGGGTATTTTTCAAAGAACGACTCCGGCATAGAGCGCGGCTCGTTTAAATACGGATAAATACCGATACCATACTTCTTTGCTTTGGCAACCAGTCTGCGCAATGACTGGATCCGCTTTTCCCAGCCTTTTGACAGTGAGGGGTCAAAGGGAAATTCCACAAGCTGATACAAAACAAGCTGCATCCAGATACCGTTGATTCCAACCTGTGCATACTGCTTGAGTATCTTCTCCGGCAAGGGATCCAGGCTTTCATCCAACAGAACATCGCCGTATAACGCAAAATAAGGGTAGATCATCCGAAGATTATTTCCTTCAGCCTTGGAAACAACCTTCTCTGCTACAGGCTTTTGGAATTCTTCTACAAAAGAAAAGGCATTGTCCTTGTAGTTGCCAAAGGCTTCTTTACACAGCGATGCAATCTCCCTTGTGCGTGAGAGCTGTTCTTCTGTTAAAGGCGCATAGACCGTTTTTTCCACCTGCGGTTTTTCATTTCCCAACTTGACCCACATAAAGTCATCTTCTTTTAAGATGAATGCCAATTCATCCGCAGAGATATTCAGAAGGGTCATGATTTGCTCATAGGTACAGATATGCCAATTGTCACGAATCGTGGTTAAATAGCCCCGTTTTTTCCACATCGGATTTAACGGTTCGTTTTCATCCAGACCCATCTGCTTTACTGCGCAGTATATATTCGCACAAGAGGTTTCCAAAGCAGCGGCAATTCTGTTCACCGGGATATATCCCCAGTTTCTCCAGATAACATTCTGCCATACAGTAGGGAAATATTCATAAGATACAGCCTTTTTGTTCGACACTTGCGGTAAGGCAGACATAATCACTTCTCCTCTGCAAAAATTCTGTCTATTTCCAATATATTAAAAACTTTTGCCGTAACGGATTAGAAGCCATAACCGGCAGGGCTGTAATAAGCCATATTGGTCTGACGAACATCCAGTCTGCCGAAACAGGCAACCACAGGAACATCCGAGATCACATGGATGGCATACTGGCCATAGGGGATCTGGTAGCCCTCCTTGCCGATGGGCTTATCCAGCCGCAGGCAGGTGGTGCGCTCTGCATTCAGATCAATGGTAATATTATCATAAGGAGGCTTGTCTTCAAACAAGATCTTGATGCGGATCTTTGCATCATCCTTGGAAACATTGGTGATCATCAAGGCCTCATGGCCGGGAAAATCAGGATTGTCGCCCTTGGGAGGCAGGTCGCCGTCGCAAAATACCCAGTTCCTTTTACCGTACATATTCCTTCCTCCTATCAATGCTTTTCTACATAATCAAACAGTTCTTTTTCAAATTCGGGGCAAAGGGGCTGGGCACCGTTTTCTGTGATCACATAGCAGGTTTCCACGCGAAGACCGTTCAAGGTGGGATGACCGAAGAAAGAAACGTCCACATTCACGATCATATTCTTTTCCAGAACATCGTCACTGTTGGGGCCGAAGAAAGGAGCTTCTGCCTCCATCAAACCCATCGTATGGGCAAAGGGGCAAACGATGTACTTCAAATAGCCGCCCTTATCGTAGAGCTTTCTGCCTTCGGCGTCGATCTGACGGCCGGAGTTGCCGATCTTCAGCATCCTCTTTGTAACCTGCATAACCTCGATCATATCGGTCAGGCACTTCTTCTGCTCAGGGGTATACTCGCCGCTGACAGGAATGGTGTGACCAAAGGTGCCGGCATAACCGTTGATACGAGGAGCAATACCCAGCATTACCATCTCGCCGTTTTCCATAACCTTATCGGTTGCGGTAGGAACGACAGCATTGGAACGGACACCGCTGCCTACGATGGTCTGATAAGCAAAGCTGTTGGCGCCGTTAGCACGGCAAACTGCTTCACCGGCTGCGGCAACCTCATATTCCTTGGCACCGGCCTTGACTTTTTCAGCCATTGCCTTATAGGCATCATAGCAAAGCATAGTGGCCTTTCTTGCCTGCTCTACTTCCCAGTCACTTTTGACATAACGGAACTTCAGGTAATCGTCGGTCAGGTCAATGATCTCACAGCCGGAGAAGCCGCTCACCAAATCCTGATGTACCGCATAGGGCATATCGGTCGTACCGACCAGGCCTACCTTCTTTACGGGGAATTTCTGATTCAGCTCCGCAAACAGTTCGGGGAAGCCGATGATGGTTGCCAGAGGATATTCCTCATCCGGTACCATAAACACCTTGAAGCAACGGGTATCGCTGATGGCAGAAGACTGCTTTGCAAAGGGCTCACTCTCAGGACCGCCCAGCAGCATTGTGGTGCCATCTCTGCCCACAAGGACAGCGCCCTTTTCAAACTGACCGCACCAGCCGGTCAAGTACCA
>JAZNIG010000023.1:0-5790 GCA_045577355.1 Faecousia sp.
TCTGCTTTGCTGCACAAAAATTATTTTTCGTGTTTTTCCGGGATCAGGCCGGTACGGTAGGATTCCAGCAGGCGCAGCAGTTCATCTACCCGGACCTGCAGCTCCCGGCCCTGATCAGTCTGGGCTACTGTAATCCGTGTATGCATCTTCTCAAAGACAAAGGACTCATTGGCAATGTCCCGATTGTGCAGCAGTGCCTGCTTTTTCCCCGCAAAGGGTTGGTGGGACACAATACGCATACAGCGGGAGTTGAAAATCAGGGTATACCCGGCAATACCGGAGGTAGCCTGGTAAGCCTTGCTGAAGCCGCCGTCGATCACCAGCAGCTTGCCTCCGCCTTTAATCGGGCTCTCCCCCTTGCGTACCTTCACCGGTACATGGCCGTTGATAATGTGGCAGTGCTCTCCTTCCAATCCAAATTCCCGCAGCAGCATCTCGCAGACAGCTTTCTCCTGATAATGCGTATAGTAAGGATTTTTCTGCTCCACCCAGGCTGTTTCATCCCGGATCAGCCGGCGCTCAAAGGTTGTCATCCGATCCCGCCCAAAAATCGGACTGTTCCGGCCTGCCCATAGCCACCACATAAAGTCCAGACCATATTGCCGTTCGGGTGTGCCTCGCTTGTCATAGTAGGCCTTTCGGGCTGTTTTTTCCGCAAAGTCCAAAAATGCCTTACCGGACCGATCTGCGCCACCAATGTTAAAATGCATCAATTTCCCTTCCGGTGTCATGGGGATACAGCCGTGGAATAGCAGATTACCGTTATATACCTTATACAGGCCGCCCTTGGCATACAGAAACCGGATGTGTTTTTGCAGCTTCTCGGAATGACGGAAGGAATCCGTAAGCTGGGTGATTACATGACTTTCCTCCTCTGTCAGGGTGTAGGGGTCTGCCGGGTCTACGGTAGGGAAGTCGCAGTCGGCCATGGGATAGATTTTGCCATCAATGGTGATAATCCTGTTTTTATAGTCGATCTTGTCCAGAAGCAGCCGGTCCGGCATGTTGAATTCCGGGCGGCGCAGCAGCTTCTGCCCCTCCAGCTTGAACAGGATCACGGAGATGGCCTTGTACATCCGGGCAGAGAGTAATTTGTCTTTTTCGGTGTATTGGTCATTATTTTCCACCAGCTTCACCTGAAAGCACCGGGTATCGCAATCCTTATATACCTCGTTGGCAAAGATGCTTAAAGGCCGCAGGGAAATACCGTAGCCAGTTTCAATCACATCCAGATTGTTGTAATGGATGGAATTAGACAGCACTGTGGCTACCATAGTCCGGGAACCGCCGGCTGCACCCATCCACAAAATATCATGGTTTCCCCACTGAATATCTACACTGTGATTGGCCATCAGGCTGTCCATGACGATATCCGAACGAGGTCCGCGGTCAAAAATGTCACCTACGATATGCAGATGGTCCACTGCCATGATTTTAATAACCTGGCAGATGGCCTCGATTACTTCACCGGCCTGGCCGATCTCGATGATGGTATCGATCAGGTTTTCGTAGTGTTCCTGCTTAAAGATTTTATCCGTACGGCTGCTGATGAGCTCGTCGATAATATGTGCGTAATCCACAGGTATAGAGGAGCGGAGCTTATTGCGGGTGTACTTGGCTGACACGAATCGGCACATATCAACCAGCCGGTGCAGCATTGTCCTGTACCACTGCTCCATATTCTCCACTGCATCGGCCACCAGTGCCAGCTTAGCTGTGGGGTAGTAGATCAGTGTAGCCAGATCATCCAACTCCTGACAGGAGAGTGTTTCCCCGAACAGGGCCTCCAGCTTATCCCGCACTTCTCCGGAGCAGGAATTCAAAATATGCAGAAATGCCTCATGTTCGCCGTGAATGTCGGAAATAAAATGCTCTGTGCCCTTGGGCAGGTTTAGAACCGCACGCAGCTGCATGATTTTAGTGCCGGCAGCCTGGACGGTAGGATAATCCCGGGCCAGCAAGTTCAGGTACCGCAATTCTTCCGGGGTAAAGGTGGGTTTTGCTTTCATAATGATCGCCTCCCATGTAATTTCAGTATTTCACGTATGCAGGCTTTCTATTTTTTATTCTAACACACCGGCAACAAAATTGCCATGGGATCTAGAAAATTTCTGACATGCTGCATATTTTTAACGGGGCTGGCAAACAATACCTGCGAACAAAAAAATAGGAGGTTACAATTATGTTCCGAGCGCGTTTTGTCTGCCTGCTGCTGGCGGCATGTTGTCTGCTGGGTTTGCAGGGTAGTGTCACAGCGGCGGAGGTGGACTGCGACACCATTTACTGCTTTACTTCTCAGGATTTCTCTCAGTCGGAGGATCCGCTTATGGGCATCTGCATTACAGAATTGCCTCAGGCCCAAACCGGCACGGTGCTGCTGGGTAGCCGGATTCTGCAGGAGGGGGATATTTTAACCGCCGATCAGGTGGCGCAGATGACCTTTTCCCCTCTGAATACCGAGACAGATCTACAGGCCCAGATCACGTATCTGCCCATCTATGCCAACAGAGTTGAGCGATCTGCCACTATGACCCTATCCATCCGGGGCAAGAAGGATGAGGCACCTGTGGCCACCGATTTTTCCGTTGAGACCTATAAAAACGTCCCCAATGAAGGAACGCTGAAGGTCAACGACCCGGAGGGAAAGACGCTGACCTACACGCTGGTCCGCAGTCCCAAGCGAGGCGAGGTTGTTCTGCATGAGGATGGCACGTTTCTCTATACACCCAAGAAGAACAAGGTGGGTGTAGATTCCTTTACCTTTACGGCCGCAGATCCTGCCGGTAATGTGTCTCGGGAGGCAACTGTTACAATTCAGATCCTGAAGCCCACATCTGCTGCCCAGTACACGGATACCGTGGGGCTTAGCTGCCGCTTTGAGGCTGAATGGCTGCGCAGCACCGGCTTGTTTGAAGGGGAAAAGATCAATGCCCAGGAGTGCTTCTTCCCGGAGCAGACCGTGTCCCGGGGGCAGTTCCTGGCCATGGTGGTCAAGCTGCTGGATATCCCCACAGAGGGCGTCAGTGCGGAGGCGCTGCCCAAGGACACACCCCAGTGGCTGCAGCCCTATCTGGCTGCCGCCATCCGCTCCGGTCTGTCTGCCGGTCTGCCCAACACCGATACAGGCAACTTTGGAGCTGACCAGCCGATTACCGGTGCGGAAGCCGCTGTTATGCTCCAGAACGCGTTGGATCTGACCATTACCCAGGACGCGTTCTCCACTTATGGAGCGTTAGGCGGGGATGTACCTGCCTGGGCAGCCAGTTCGCTGACTGTTCTGCACAACAACGGTGTCACGATGGGCGCCAACGATGCGCTGACCCGGGCTGACGCGGCCCAGGTGTTGTATCAGGTCAGCAAGCTGGCCATCAATGCTCCCGGCACAGCCGTGTTCCGGATGCAGCAATAAAAAGAGGCCTGCCGCACGGCAGGCCTCTTTTGTTATTTTCTCAGATCCTGGCCGGCGTAGTACTTTTTCATCGGTACATACAGCACCGCTGCGACTGCCACTGTCAGGATCAGGCATGGCAGCATATAAGCGCCGTTGTATACCAGAGAGTACAGCACCGCATCATCAAAGACGCCGATGTTAAGGACCTCTGTAGGTTCATAGATCCGGTAGATCGTTACACCGCTGATAAAGTGGACGATAAACCGCACTGCATTGCCCAGGATCGCGCCGGGGAAAATGCCCCAGGCTTTTCCTTTAAACAGGCCTGCCAGGCCCAGAGGGGTGTAGGCAACGATGTAGTCCAGCAACATGGACTGCCAGCCCCAGGCGTAAGCACCGTCAAAGATCATCTGAAGCACGCCAAAGCTGAAGCTTGCCAGCAGGCCCTTGCCCAGGCCCCAGCGCAGTGCGAACAGCACCAGCGGAAAGGCCGCAAAGGTAATGGATCCGCCGTTGACCATGTCGCCAAACAGCTTGAAGTAGCTGAGGATCTGGGCAATGGCCACCATGATGGCCCCCTCACACAGGGATCGCACCCGCAGGTGCAGCTTGTTTGTTCTGTTTTCCATAAAATACCTCCCGGGGTCTTGCCCCAGGGCAGCCGGAGAAAACGGTTGCCCGTGAAATAAAAGTATCGCATTGCAAGTCCGTCTAAGATTTGCAATGCGATAAAATTATACCACAGGCACATCTTTTCCTACGACGGTACTGACCGTATCAGGTTCGCGGGTCAAGGCTACTGAGCCCAATCTCAGCCGGATGCATCCGGCCCCCCGAAGATGGATTTGTTTTGCGATCTGCTGTTATTATAGCGAAGAAAGACGAAATGTCAAGCCATTTCCAGAGAAAGTTCTTTGCCGCCCAAAATATGGAAGTGCAGGTGGCCCACTGTCTGGCCCGCATCCGGACCGCAGTTGCTGACGACCCGGTAGCCGCTTTTCAGACCCTCTGCCGCGGCGATTTGGGGAATCACTTCGAAAATGTGGGCTATCAGCGGGCTGTTTTCGGCAGTGATTTGGTCAACGGATGTTATATGGACCTTGGGAACTGCCAGGATATGGACAGGTGCCTGGGGCGCAATGTCCCGGAAGGCGTAAACCGTTTCGTCCTCGTAGACCTTGGTTGAGGGAATATCCCCGGCAATGATTTTACAAAACAGACAATCCATAGTACGCTCCTCCTATAGTCCGATAATATGAAACACGCCGGTACTGGCCAGGGCCATAATGCAGCCGGCCAAAATCACGCCCAGGCTCACAGCCAGCACTGTGGATTTAAAGCCCATATCCAGGAAGCTGGCTGCCAGTGTCCCTGTCCACGCACCTGTTCCCGGCAGGGGAATCCCAACAAACAGCAGCAGTGCAAAAAACAGGCCATATCGTCCGGTTTTAGCCACCAGCTTCTGTCCGGCACGCTCTCCTTTGTTCAGGAAAAAACCGCAAAGCTTCCCGATGTATTTTTGTCTGGCACCCCAGATCAAAAATTTTCTGGCAAAGAAGTAGATAAACGGCACCGGGATCATATTGCCGATGACGCTGATGATAAGCGCGGGGGCATAGTTTATGCCCATGCCAAGGGCGATCGGCACCGCACCCCGCAACTCCAGCAGGGGCACCATAGAAATTAAAAAAACAAGCAGAAAATTTTTCAACACAGCCGCTCCTTACACAATTTTTATCCATTGTATCACAAACTGCCATCCAACGCAAGAAACCCCTGATTAAAAACCGCTTAAATTTCTGTCTGTGGCAAAGGTATGCATCTGTTGCAAAATGCGCACTGTAGGGCGGGGGCTCGCTCCCGCCGAAAACCGCATGAAATAGGCGGCGGGAGCAAGCCCCCCGCCCTACAATGCGGAATGTAAACAGTAGCCACGGGGCGTCGTGGGCGCCGCTCACGACGCCCCGGTTAGGACGTTGGACACCTTGGGACGGGGCGTCAAAGGTGCCGCTCCCTGCAATTTGCTCTGTGGAGCAATGCAGCAGAATATAAAAAAACAGCCCTTTCAGACTGACCCAACATTTTTATTATATAATAGCTTACAGCTATGCGTCAAGAACAATTAGGAAACAGAGGTAGTTTCGCTGTTATAAACAAAATAACACGTATTCGAGTTAAAAAATAGGGCGTATATATTGTGTAAAATACCATATTGTAGTAATTTAGCTATTCCGTTATAATTTAAATATAAGCAGAAGGGTTACGCTTTGGCATAACCTTACCTGCGAGAAAATTGAAAAGCCAGGTAAAATAAAAAAGGAGGAATCCCCAATGAAAACAAAACGACATTCAAGAATGATTGCGCTGTTGCTTGTTTTGTGCCTGTGCGTCACCATGCT
>JAZNIG010000024.1:0-3282 GCA_045577355.1 Faecousia sp.
AATCCCGATGTCAAGGCCATTATCGACATTGGCGGTCAGGATGTGAAGGGCATCTCCATCGATACCGACGGCACGGTAAAGAACTTTGCTATGAATGACAAATGCGCCGCGGGCACCGGTAGGTTCTACGAAGCCATGGCAAATGCCTTTGAAATGACTCTGCCGGAGTTTTCCAAGCTGTCCCTTACCGCAAAGAACACCATCCCCATCACCGCCCAGTGTACCGTCTTCGCCGAAAGCGAAGTCATCTCCCTGGTGGGTGAGGGTAAGCCAATGGACGAGATTGCTGCCGGCATCCAGCTCGCTGTTGCAAAGCGGTGCTTCGTTATGGCGAAAAAGGCCGGTGCAACAGACAGCATCACCCTGACCGGCGGCTGTGCCAAAAACGACGGCCTGAAAAAGGCCATCGAAAAGGTTCTGAAAATCAAGGTGGTGGAGCTTTCCACCGACCCTCAGCTCATGGGCGCGCTGGGTGCGGCAGAATATGCCCGGCAGAAAGGACTGGATCGATAATATGGATGTACTGCTGATTATCCTGGGTGTTGTTCTTGGCTTCTTCGTCATCACCTTTGCAATCTATTATTTCAATCTTGATATGAAACTTGTGCGCATGTTGTACGACCTGCTGGGCAAACATTATGACACCATGAAGAGGAACAAAAAGCTCTGATGAAAATTTATGATTCATTGATCCGTGAGACAGAAAAACTTCTTGCTGTTTTCCCGAAACAGGAGCATCCCAAAAGGATGCCCTGGGCAGATGCAGGCCAGCAGCAGTTGATCCTTCGACGGGATACAGCATTTGAGTTGGAGGGCGTGGGTTTCAATCTAATCACTTCCGGGCAGATTCCTGACGGCATTGTGTTGGTTGGAGATGATCTATGGAATATCCGTGAGAATCGCCCGTTTGCCCGGATCACTCTGGTTCAGGTCAAAGACAATGGTGAAGCCCAAAATACTTACAATTTAATCAAAAAAATCGATTATGTGAAATACCACATATTTCCCGATGGGTATATGATGCGCAGCACCTCCCGCTCCCACCAGGAAGCGGTTCGAGTTTCCCTCGATGCCATAGAAAGCGGCATTTCCTTCCAACGGATCGGTTCGCTAATCATTGAAAAATACAAGCAGATCCCCGCTGTGCAGGGTGTCCAGGTGTTTTTTATCACTGATCCGAAAGCAAACTATTCGAAATTCGAAGCAATTGCAAAGAAAAGTCACGAAGTGACGGAAACATTAAACCATGTGATGAACAAAATGGTTTTAGATTGCAATGTCTGCAATCTAAAACCCATCTGTGACGAAGTAGAGGGTATGAAAGCACTGCACTTCACCCAGTTAAACACATGAACTTCTAAAAAAGCTTGCATTATCGGTCATCTACGCAACTTTTCTGTCCAAGGCAGAGAACACTCCACCGTCTTCCCCCTGTGCTCCTGTCATCCGCTCGTAGCGGCAACAATTACGCTCCTTCCCCTCAATACAATGTTGCTTTTTTTCTATAATGCGCTATAATATCGACAGAAAAACTTGTTGAAAAAACCTGGTACATCCCGGAAAATACCAAAAAACCGGAGCGTGCGTGTTGGGACATATGTACCCGTTTTCCTTAAAATTCCAAGGCAGGAAAGGGTTTGTCCGCAGGCGGCATGCATTTCTGAAGGGAGAGACCATCATGTTGGGCATCATCATTGGGACAGCAGCCAATACGGTTTTGCCTGTAGTGCTGCAGATCCTGCCATGGCTGTGGTGGCGATCATTTCTGCGGTAACGGTTCCTTTGTACAATGTGTTGGCGGTGTTTTCGCTTTCCATGTATTCGCCCAATGGCGCTTCGGGCAAAGATGCCCGTTGGGGCACATTCAAAAAGATCCTCCGCAATCCCATGATCATCGGCACACTCATTGGTGTAGCCTTCTTGTTGGTGCGAGAATTGCAGCTGCATCTGCTGGGTTCTGTTGTGTTCTCTGTGCAGGACGATCTACCCTTTGTTTTTAAGGCTGTTTCCAATGTAAAAAGTATTACAACGCCCTTCGCACTCATGATTCTGGGTGCGGAATTTGAGTTCTCCGCCATCAAGGGCATGTTCCGCGAGGTTGCGGTGGGTACGTTCTTCCGTCTTGTGGGTGCGCCGCTGATCGGCATCCTTGCCGCATGGCTCCTTTCGTCCCATACCGGTTTCCTGTCTTTCGGTCCCAATGAGTATGCTGCGTTTATTGCTCTGTTCGGCTCTCCGGTCGCTGTATCCAGCGTTGCCATGGCGGAGCAGATGGACGGCGATTCAGCTCTGGCTGCGCAGCTGGTTGTCTGGAGCAGCATTTTCTCCATCCTTACGATCTTCCTGCAGGTCTGCATCCTGATGGCGGTCGAACTGCTATAGTGATTCGTCAAACATAGTGCAGCACATTTTGAAGTCAAGATCCCAAAGCATAATTGCTCAATCAATTCCATCCGAAGGAACTCGGTGCATCTTTCGCCACTGGCAAAGCATCATATCCGCCGTCAAATTGCACTTTAAGTTTGAGCCCCTTCCCTTACATCCACAAAAAGGATATCTTCATCACAAAGCATGGGGGACATATTAGTAGTCAAAACTCTGTCTTATTTGTACCCATTGTAGCTTATATCAAAATCAAAATAAAGGCTGACAGTTTTAATCTGTCAGCCTTCCTCATATATAGTGATTATTTCTTTGTGAACTTGTCCTTCAAATTTTACTTAACGTCCTTCAGTGTCATCCCTGCCGCATACATCGTTCCACGCCCCATAATAGCAAAACCTACGATCATCATAAGCGTACCAATCAGATAAGCATATCATAAGAAGCCGCCTTGAAATACAACAGATTCGGAAGGTGATTGAATAGATTGGTGCAGGTTAGAATTGCAATATCAACTTCGGGATCGGGATGCCCTACAACATTGGCTGCAACATTTGCGATTGGTAGGCGAACAGCATTTCCTACATCGGCTTCCCCGTCCTTAGATTTTGTAAATGTAATTGCAATAGAGGCAGCCCCGGCTAGCACATGCTTGTTGGAAATTAGATAGACTTTATAGGCATCTTCACCCACTTGATGGGTAAGGAGAAAACCAGTTCCTATTGACTCCACATTCCCTTGGGTATTAATTCGTTCTATCCGTAGTGTAGTAAAAAGTAACTGCTCTTGAATCGTAGCCATAACGGTATCCCTCCTGCATAATTTTTCTTAATTATACCATAAATCAGCATCTTTTGTAAATCATAAGTTCAGGCGTGTCTACTAACAAAAACCAGCCGT
>JAZNIG010000025.1:0-25921 GCA_045577355.1 Faecousia sp.
TTTATGATACGCATAGAAAGAACATCACTGACTATGCTATAGCGCAGTTCGGCAAGTTCATTCTGGGTCAGCGTGACTTCGCTGAGTGGGATCAGGTTACCCAGGAGCTGAAGGCTACCTACCACTATGACGAGATGCTGAGGATTCACGAGAACGCCTTGGCACGTGTTAAGAAGTAATTTGGATTTTATACCTATTTACCGGAATAAAAAATTCTCATGCATGGGGCAAAAGCCCCATGCATGAGAATAAAAAGCGAGACCTGCAAATTTCAGCTTAGTGCTTTGCGCACATGGTTGATTGTGCAACAGAGCGCTAAACTGAAATTTGCGGTTTAAAAATATTGGATTGCAATCCTTCGTAAATAACCGCTGTAATGGCGGACTGCGAACAATATAACAAGGAGGCGCGCAAATTTATGAGTGCAACAAATGCCGTAAGCAGGAAAGTGAAAGTGCCGAAGAACAGTCTTTCCGGCAAGAAAAAGGATAGTATCATCAAGCGATTCTGGAAAACCCGGTTTCTGTTTTTGCTGTTTTTGCCTGCTTTGGCCTATTATGTGCTGTTTAAGTACCTGCCTATGTGGGGCATCCGCATGGCATGGTATAAGTACAGCCTGTTCCTGGGGTGGGAAGGCAGTAAATTTATCGGCTGGAGTAACTTCAAGATATTCTTTGAAAACCCAGTTTGGTATAAGTATACGCTGAATACTTTGGCGCTGGGTGCCCAGAGCGTGTTTATTGGATTCCCCACAACTGTTATCTTTGCGTTGATGCTGAACGAGATTCGCAACATGCGGTTCAAGAAGCTTACGCAGACGATCAGTTACATTCCTCACTTCTTATCTACTGTTGTTGTTGTGGCCCTTATGCGGTCCTTGTGTGACCCCACCACCGGCGGCATTAACCTGATCATCAAAGCTCTTGGTGGTGAACCTATTTACTTCTTCACCATTGGCAAGTGGTTCCGTCCTCTGACTCTGATTTCGGATCTTTGGCAGGGCCTGGGCTGGGGTACCATCGTGTTCCTGGCTGCTATCACCGGTGTAGACCCCGGTCTGTATGAGGCTGCCAGACTGGATGGCGCGGGTCGCTGGCGTCAGATGTTTAATATCACTCTGCCTTCCATCATGCCCACATTAACTACTATGTTCATCATGAAGATTGGCCACATTCTGGGTGACAGTATGGAAAAGGTTTTGCTGATGCAGGAGCCTGTTACTTACGATTACTCTATGACACTTTCAACCTACGTTTATGATTTGGCCTTCGGAACGGGGCAAACCGCTTACGGTGTATCTACAGCAGTTAACCTGTGTACAAACTTTGTCAATTTGTGCATGGTGCTTGCTGCCAACTGGATCAGCAAAAAGGTCTCTGATAACGGAATTTTCTAAGGAAGGGAGATATTTATTCATGGCTAAGATCAATAAAAGAGCAAAATACAACAGAATCAGCGTGTTTGACGTGGTTTTGAGCTTGATTATGGTGGCTTTTATGGCCTGCATAATCCTCCCCTTCCTACACGTTATCGCGATTTCCTTCTCGTCTGATAAGTATGTCATGGCCAATAGTGTCAGCTTCTGGCCCAAGGGCTTTTCGCTGAATACATATATTCAAATGCTGAGCACTGGCAATTTTGTACGGGCTTACGGCGTTACCATCTTTGTTACGGTGGTTGGTACCGCACTGTCCCTGACTGTTACCGCTATGTGTGCTTACGCCCTGAGCCGCCGTACTATTGTGGGCCATACCGCTTTCTCTCTGATGATTACCTTTACTATGTTCTTCAGCGGCGGTTTGGTTCCCAACTATCTGAATGTGTCCAGTTTTGGTATGACAAACACAATTTGGGCATTATTTATTCCGGTTATGATCAACACCTTTAATATGATCATTATGCGAAGCTTCTTTGTGGCATATCCCAAGGAGATTATTGAGTCCGGTCAGATAGACGGCCTGCAGGATGCTGGCGTATTTTTCCGTCTGGTCCTGCCCACCTCCAAAGCTGCCCTGGCTACCATCGGTCTATACTATGCCGTATCCTATTGGAACAACTACATGCAAGCCAAAATTTATCTCCCGTCCAGAGAGGAACTGAGACCTGTGCAGTATCTGCTGCAGGAAGTGGTCAAAGGTTCAAGTGATGAAACTGGGGAAGTCACGCTGCTTGCAACCAGCGTGCGGTATGCGGCTATTATGATTGTTATTACGCCTATTATGTGCGTATATCCCTTCATTCAGAAGTACTTCGTGAAGGGTGTCATGGTCGGTTCTATTAAGGGCTGATTGAAATGAATTAGGCCCCTCCCCGAAGGGGGAGGGGTCTTCGTAATTATGATGACCCCGGACGCAGAGACCACAGGAGGCGGCCTGTGTCTTGGAAATCAAGACACTGATGCCGTCTCCTGTTCTTTTACTTATGAGTATTTTCTCTTATGATTCTAAATTCAATAATGTGATGGGATTCGTTGCAGACCTGTTTATTATCAATATTGTTTTTTTACTGTGCTGCATCCCAATTGTCACCATTGGCGCTGCCCAGTCCGGCCTGTATACAGCTATGCGGATTTTGCAGGATCCACAGGATGAAAGATCCGTCCTAAAGGCTTTCTTTCGGGGGTTTAAAAACGGTTTTTTCACTGTCACTATCAATCATGTGATTTTTCTGGCGCTGGATGGAATACTGTTGTATACGCTATGGGTAGCTTATACAAACCGTGATGCCGGCTTGTTTGTACACTGGGCTTTCCCCCTGGTAATTCTCATTCTTTGTCTGGTGATACATGCATTACTGCCCGCATTCCATTCCCGCTTTGTCTGCAGAGCAACCCAGCTTTTCCGTAACTGTGTACTGTTGTTTATCTCCCATCCGCTACGTGCTCTTTGCGTGGGGGCTCTCACTTGGGCACCGATGGCGTTGTTCTATTTAAAGCCAGCTTTGTTTCGGAATATCAGTGCAGCATTTGTGTGTGTATATTATAGCATTGCGTTTTTGTTCTGTGTATTGCTTCTGCATAAGCCCTTCAATCTGTTGATCCAGGATACGGATCCGGACGAAGAGATTGAGGAAGTAAAGTAACCTTACTGAGGAAGGAATTACCCAATGAGTGTACCCAATTTGTTTTTTAACCTTAAGAAACTGAAGACCGACTTGTCGCATATGACTTATAAAGAAAAACTGGAGCATATATGGACTTACTACAAGTGGGTTATTCCGGTGATGCTGGTAGTCATTATGCTGGTATCAATTTTGGCTGCCAGCATTACGAACCTGTCCAAGGTTACCATGATGGGCGGTATTTCCGTAAATGTGCAGCTGTCAGATGATGGGAAAGCATATCTGGTCGAGGATTACAAGGAATATATGGGATTGACTTCCAAGCGGCAGTCCGTTGTTCTGAGTGAGACGTATATACAAAAAGCCGCGAACGCCATCGATTATACCGACAATTACTACGCGCTCATGAGCTTGCTGGCACTGTGTTCCAATGAGGAAGTAGATTATCTGATTCTGGATGAAGAGGCTTTTGAGGTCTTGCTTGTACAGGGTGCGTTCCTGGACCTGACCAAGGTTTATACCCAGGAGGAATTGGATGCTATGGGTGACCTTGTGATACATTTCAGGGATTCAGAATCCAATGAGGTCACTGCTGTTGCACTGGATATCACGAACACCGCGTTCATCCAGGACAACACCAACGAGTCCGGCAAGGTGTTTTTCGCCTATGTTGCTAATTCTCCCCGGGTGGAGCAGTGTAGGGACCTGTACCAGTATCTGCTGAATTGGAAAGCCAAGACGTAATTGGCCAGGCTGCACCAATATTCCCCATATATAATTTAGGGTCTGCTGGAAAAGCAACAGGACCCCATCGATAGAAATTTCTCTGGGACTAATAGCATATCCATTCGCAGAACGATATCTCGATACCATTCCCTGCGAGGAAATAACAGAAAGGACTGTGTATTATGAAACTTGGAATTAGCTGTGGACCAATCCTTAGAAAATACGGCTTTGAACGGGGCTTTGCCATATGCCGGGAAAGCGGATTTGATACCGTGGAGTTCAGTCTGTCGGACTATGGAAAGCGGGATGTTAGCGGGGATATCTACAATGCCTCCGCTGATGAATTTGAAGCATACTTTGCAGGCATCCGGAAGCTAGCCGATGACGCAGGCATTGAGATTACATCTGCCCATGGTAGGGTCCTTACCTATACCAACGATGAAGATCAGTGCGCCTATATCCGTTGCGTCAGTGAAAGAGACCTGGCGGCTACCCGGATTTTGGGCGCTCCCATTTGTATTATCCATCCGATCATCATGCATTTCTGGCCGGACCGGTTTCAGGACAAGGATTTCCTGTTCCAAATCAACACCGGGATGTACCGAGACCTGCTGCCCTTTGCAGAAGAAAATGGGGTAAAGATCGGCATGGAAACCATGGGCAAGACCGTTATCGACGGAGAAAAATATGTTTCCTTCTTTGGGCGGCCGGAGGATATCCTGACCCAGTTGGAAATCCTGGATACCCCCTATGCCACCGTCTGCGTGGACACCGGTCATACCAACGAGGCCCATTTCTATGGCGCACCCAGCCCGGCGGAAATGATCCGTGCATTGGGAAGTAATGTAACCCATTTGCACCTCCATGACAACAACGGTACCGCGGACCTGCACATGCCCCCAATTTGCCGTGGCGGTGTTGTGTGGGGAGATGTATTCGACGCTTTGGAAGAGGTGGGCTATAGCGGCTCATACAATTTTGAAGTTAATCTGGGTCTCTACGGCGACACCATGGAAGACGCAGTCCGTTTCTTCGGCAAATGGTTCAGATACCTCGTGGAAAACAAAGGCCGTACCTTTTGATCCCAGCCCGCGAAAATGGGGTTCTTGTTGGGGATATTGGTATTCGGATGCAAAAAGTCCCAACGAAAAGCAGGCTGCGCCGGAAGGCGCAGCCTGTAAATTGTATATAGCTTTTTAGCGCTGCTGCTGCAGGTCAAAACGGCTGTCGTAAGCCTTTTCTTCCGGGGTGAACTTCCGCAGGGTATTGATGGTCTCGCCATTGTTCCACTTGCGGTCTTCCACATCGTCGGTGGTGCCCATGACGGTTACGTTGAGCTGACGATGGCGGGCACGAACATGGTCCCAGTCGATGAAGTAGATGTGTGCAAATTCGCCGCCGTCCAGAACGCCGTCCTTGATGGTCATGGTTTCGCTGCGGCCGAAGAAGACAGAACGCAGGTGACCGTCGGTATTCATGGAGGTGTAGTTGCCGGGCTCGTTCACATAACGGCCGAACTGCGCGTGGATCGGGCCGGGGTGGCGGTAGTCGCCCTCGTTGGTGTAGTCGGGGATCAGCTTGCGCATGATGTCCAGAAGGTCGTGCTGCAGGTACTCCAGATCGAAGGTGTCGATATCGTGGGAGCACTCCTGGATCATAACAGAGCAGGTGGTGTGGTGAGAAGCAATGCAGACAGTGCCGTTCTTAACACCGGATGCTTTCACGATCTCCATGATCTCCTTGGACACATCGTGGAAGGTGGGGATCCAACCCCGGGACTGCAGCTCCAGTTCTTTCTGATAAACCTTGAATTCCATGTTGTTTTCCTCCAATATGTAAATTATAAATGGTTTGACAAAAGTGAGGATGATCAGGCGTGACGCTCGTCCCAGGCCTTGCGGACAGCGGCGATCATCTCGTCTACCATGGCGGCCCGGTCGGCAGCCTTGGCAACGCCGGAAGAAGAGCCAGTGGCATCGGCGCCGGCAATGATGGTGTTGTACACATCCGTTCCGTTGGAAATGCCCGCGGCGGTCAGAACCAGAATGTTTTCGTCCACGGACTTGACGGATTGCATAGCAGCTTCCACATACTCAGGACCCACGCTGACACCAGTTCCGATCAACTCAGAGGGCTCCGCAACAATAATATCCGGGTGCAGTGCAGCGATCTTGCTGGCATCGGCCATGGAGTCGGCACAGACGATGGTGGTCAGGCCCACTTCATTAGCCCGGTCAATAGTCTGGGTCAGCACGTCAAAGCTTACGGGCTTTTCTACGTGGTTCAGCATAACACCTTCCGCACCGGCTGCTATCAGAGATTCCGGCAGAATGTCCGCCAGACCGCGGCCTACGGGGATAGGATCCATATGGGGAGCGAACACGTGGATATGCTTGGTAGCTTCCTTGACCCGCCGGATATCTACCACGGGACAGGTGAAAATAATGTCCACATTGTACTTTTCGGAAGCCTGGTCCGCAGCCAGGGCGAGCGCAAGGATGTCGTCACCGTACAGATAGGACTTGGGACCGATCTCAAAAAAAGGAACGGAGATTTTGCGTTTATTCATAATGTCCATCTCACTTTCATAGGTATTCGAGTGTATTATAAGGATTTCTTTTAGAATAGTCAATAATATTTTTTGTACAATTATTGAAACCGTTAATATAGCTAATTATATTGAAAATTTCTTGTATATTTTGCGAATTGAAAAATGCAAAGGAAAAGATTATTTTCTATATAGATTACTTTACATAAAGGAGTTACTGACTATGATCACAAAAGAAGCGATGCAGGCAGCGCTGGCTGCGTATGATATTGAGGCAGCCTGTATTCTGGAGATGAAGGAATATGTGCAGGAGGAGGCATTTTCCAAGGCTGTGGAGCTGCTGTGTGCTGCACCCCGGATCGGCGCGGCGGGTTGTGGCCATTCCGGCATTATCTGCCAGCACTTCGCCCACCTGATGTGCTGCATTGAGCAGCCTGCCCGGTTTATCAGTCCCGCTGAAGCGGTCCACGGTGCTACCGGCTTTTTACAGGCCGGGGATGTGATGGTATTTGCCTCCCGGGGCGGTAAGACCAAGGAACTGCTGCCCATTGTAGACATCTGCAAGGCAAAGGGTGTTTCTATCATTACCGTAACGGAGAATATGGAATCGCCTCTGGCCCAGGCGGCAGATGTAGTTTTGAAGCAGCACGTTAACCGGGAGACCGACAAGTGGAATGCCCAGGGCACCACCAGCACTACCGCACTGTGCATGATTTTCCATGCTCTGCAGGCGGCTATGATTGAGCAGACCGGCTATCAGGCAGAGCAGTTTGCCTTGATTCATCCTGGTGGAGCGGTTGGCGAGCGGTTGAATCATAAGGCGCTTTAAAAAATGTGAGGATGGTACTTATTTTCAAAGATAAAGTGTAAGCGGAGTGGTGCAGCATAAGCTGCGCCACTCCGCTGCTTTAAACCCGTCTAATTTCTGCTGGGGCAGGTGAGAGAGATTCAGTACAGGAATGACACCCGCAAAGCAAAATTGTTTTATAGAGACTGTTACCAAAATCAAAGAGCTGGGTGTTGCCAAAAGTTTTGGTAATATTAGCTTCAGTTCCGGCAGATTGCAAATGTTTGTTTTGGCTGAATGTTATGACCTGGGCAAAAGGACATATACTTGTCTATATCACGGATACCGAGGTGTGCGCTTATGAAAAAATCGATTCCTGATTGGCAGGTTGCTGGATTTCTTTTTACATCAGTGGTGGGGACACTGCTACATTTTCTTTTTGATTGGACAGGCGGCAGTGTGATCGCAGCGCTGTTTTCTGCAGTCAATGAATCTATCTGGGAGCATTTGAAGCTGTTGTTTTATCCTATGGTTGTATTTGTATTGGCAGAATATTATTTCTGGGGAATGGACTCCCAATCCTTTTGGTGCATTAAACTGATCGGGATAATGATTGGCCTTGTGCTGATTCCAGTGGTCTATTATACCTATACCGGTATCCTGGGGATAAAAGCGGATTGGTTTAATATTGCGATCTTTTTCCTGGCTGCGGGAGTTGTATTTTGGGTAGAGACAAAACTTTTTCAACGGGGATTCACTTGCCCCGTCAATTCCAAATTGGCCGTTATACTGATTGGTTTGATAGTGATTGCATTTACAATTCTCACTTTTGTGCCTCCGCATATTCCTTTTTTTCAGGATCCAATCACAGGAACTTATGGTTTTCTCAGATAGTCCCCAATTATTGATCCGGATATATTGCCTGACCTTAAAATCAGTGGGAAAACGGACAGCCCATGGCGAATACAGTAGCCATGGAGGTGAGGCCGTTGACCGCTGCATTATGGCTCATACTGAGTGGCCTTTTGTATTCTCTGCAACTACAGACCGGCAGTTTCCCAAAACCCCTGACTGCAGAAGAGGAGCGTTACTACCTGACGCTGGCAGCACAGGGGGATCTGGATGCCCGCAATATCCTCATTGAGCGCAATCTGCGATTAGTTGCCCATATTATGAAGAAGTATTGATGCGCAAGGAAACTCTCTGTGGAGGACACAGGGCGAGCTACTGTCTTCCGACTATAACCACCATACTAAAATCCGCTATGCAGCTATGTTGATTGCGTGATTGCATGTAATAAATTCTGAAAAATCAATAGTTTGTTACATGGATGTAAGAAACTTGGACAAGCAACAACCCAGTCACAATTTTGGTGGCTGGGTTGTTGCTATGGGCAGAAATTTACACAAGCCATATGGAGTTGTAGAACGGTTAAAAACGTGGAGGTCGCTATGTCTGGGTTGCATCAGATGTGAAATGTGATATAATTAGTAAAACACAAAAGGAGGCCTTGGCGTGAGTTTAGGATCTACGAACCATATTCCAGCTGCTGTCCCGTACAAGAAATTGTTTTGGATAATTGAAAAATTAGGATATGCCGAGGTGGCGGTACCCAAAGATTTGAAATACGCCTATAAGAAAATGTACTTTTGGCATCCTGAGAAGTATGATTTAACTTATGTTGGTGTTGAACTGAATGTTCGGCAAATTGAAAATGACGAAATAATTATTGAGACACGAACAAGAGCGGGTAGAAGTTATTTAGAACTCCAACAACAAAATCAGACGATTAAGATTATCAAAGAATACTTCGGAGGCTATTACAGCACCGATTACGGCAAAAACAAATTGTTCCCATCCGATGATTGTAATCCTGAGAAGACAGATTTGGAAATGGCTCTATATGTTCAGAGGTGGATCTTTAATAACGCATTAACTCCACTTAAAATTTATGCTGATTTTATTTCGGAGAGTGTACATACAAACGGAAGCGCCGGTGATTTGTATAGCGATGCGATGGGAGTTTTGCCTTTAATTGACGGTATGAGACCACTTGTTGTATCAAATAACATTCAACTTCCATATCTTATTGGTGCATGGGAGAACTACATTAAAAATGTGTTTCTTGCAGTTCTAAAATATGGTGATGTATCCGATAAGTTTATAAAGCCTGATAAATTGTCAGCAGATGACTTGATTAGAATAAAAAATGGCGAGGCTTGTGTTGAAGAGTGCCTTGTGAGTAGGCTGTCATTCCAACGCCCCAAAATAATAATCTCGAACTTCAAACAACTAGATTCGAGCATAGATGTAAATGGAATTTTTCAAAAGCCTTTCAAAAGGAGAAAAACCACGCTGTATACTCAAATAGATAATATGATTGATTTGAGAAACAAAATAGTGCATGATGGATTTTTAGATACAACTTTGACGCAAAAAGATCTTTCTAAATTTATCGAGAACATAACGGAAGTCGCAAATCGGCTGTACGAAGTTTTAGGGAAGAGATATAACTTTGAACCGAATTTTCATTTCTAGATGTTGCACAGTTTAAGTAAGTTGCCCCAGCGTCTATTAGAGTAATGACATATCGCAATCTTTTGTTTCTAAGTGAGAATCCCGCTTGCTGGTTTAAGGCAAGCGGGATTGTTTTGGTCAACCAATATTGATCCCCGGCTCATCCGAGCTAGAGATTTTTTGCAACCACGCACATAGATTCCATTGAGCCAACTAAAACACTGCCTGTATGATACAATTTTGAAACTACTTGAAAAAAGGCAAGAGTTTTGATATACTCTTTTTAGCGGTGATGGTGTAATTGGTATAACACAGTCTGGTAGGGGATGTACCAGCATTGGGAAGTCTTTTATTAGAAAGTCACGCAGGTTCGAACCCTGCCGCCGAAAGAAATTGCAATGTGCGATTTTTTTCGGGGGCAGAGTTTTCTTTTTCCGGAGTTGAATATATGGACAGAAAAGACTACTATAAACATTATCAATCCAATCTACAATTACTGGATTGTGAAATGGAGCAGGTGAAGATCGCAGCACAGCAAGCAATTGGTGAAAAAGCTTGGCTTGAAAAATTGCACCGTGATCAAAAGCAGATTGCAGCGACTGATAATAGAATTAAAGCATGTACGAGATTGTACACTTTCTTGCTATGTTCTTGGTTTGAAGCTCGGTTGCTAAAGATGCTTTATGAGAACTCATCTGTGGCATTTACAGATCAGGAAATTGCAACCATTAGAAGCAAGCAACCAAATTATGGGGAAATGAACCAAAAGTGGAAAGAGAGCTTTTCCATAGCAGTATGCCGAAGCTACGGTTTTGCATATACCCCAAACACAGATTACACCTCTCAGTTTGTTAACGGAAGCGTTGAGCAAAGGAACTACACCACTGTATGTAGTTTCTTTGCTGATATTGCCGACGCAATCACTATTCGAAACAGATTAGGGCATGGTCAATGGGACGTTCAATTTAATGGTAGTAATACCAATGTGGCTAATTATTCTTTCTTCACGGAATATGACAATATTCAAAAGCTAAACATGTTGAAGCAAGCATTCAATGAAATTGCTGAAATTATCAATTCCTATGTTACAGATAAAGATAAATACACCTCGAATTTTAATGTACTTATTGAAAAACGGATTAACAACGTGTTTCAAATAAAGACTAGAATTCAAAACTCAGATTTTGAAAAATATGCACGCCAATTCGAGAAACTACATGCACGAAAAGTTGAAATTTCCAAGCAAAATAAAACTTCTAGTTAATTCTGCTCCCCGGTTCTTCGGAACTGGGGGCGTTTTTCGTTTGCGGCACATTTGTCAGATGCTCTTTTCTTCCTTAAAATGAGGGCGGAAATCAAACAAAGGAGGAAAGAATATGCAAACAGATTTTGAAGCCATGGGCGGAGTATACACCAGCGAGGGCGATTACTTGTTACCCAATGTGGAGGTGCCGGTGAGTCCAAAGATCGGCATTTGGGGCGAGCGCAGACGCGAGTATCTGCGGACGAGCCAAAGGGCACTCTACACAGCTATGCTGCTGGGGGACACCTTAAATGCCCACCTTGCGGAGGTGGACAAGTCTGCAACGGAGATGTTTGATCGACTTGTAGAAAAGATGAAAAGCTGCGATTGCATCACGGAAGAAATAAAAGCAGCCGATCAACTGGAATGGGTACAGCGAATGAATACGATCTGCCATGAGGCTACCGAGGCAGTAATGAAGGAGTTGATCTACACATGAAAACATCTAAAAGAATTTTGGTTCTCAGCCAGTCAGAATACCGGCTAATGCTCTATGGATTGCTCCATTTTCGTAACAAACTGATCGAACAGGACAGATACCCGGATGCCATCAACGAGCTTTTGGTGAAGCTTCAACGAGCCAGGAGGTGCCACCATGGATAAAGTGCTTGCCCAACGATTGAAGGCATACATAGAAACTCATCCGTTCGACTCCGGTGACAGCGACTACGAAACCGTCCTGGATCAGCTTTACCAAGCATACGCAGAGTCCCACGAAAGCGATCCACCGGAGATCGGTGAGGGCTTCAAAGAACTGGAGGACTTCCTGTGCGCACTTCCCCTCGATGATAACAACGCAGTCTTCAACCTCTGCTGCCGTCTTTGCACCGCTTATGAACATAAAGCCTTCCTGGACGGCCTACAATACGGCGCACGCCTTATTCTTGAATTGCATAAATGAGACAATGGACCACAGCCTCAAAATCGAAGCTGTGGTCCATATTTTTATTTTACGATTGCTTTCTTTCTTTTAGACGCCGATAGAAGGTGGAGCGGGATATTCCCAATCGCTGCAGTGCCTCATCCTCTGATATCTTTTTCTTGTCAAAGTCGTTGGCTATCTGACCAAAGAGGGTAGGATCAACAGAAAGCTTCTTTCTGCCGGTGTACTTGCCCTCGTTTTTTGCTCTTGCAACACCTTCATTGTGATGATTCTTGTTTCTCTTGTTGTCCAAAGATTCCTGGAGCATAAGAAGATTCAGCAGCAAACTGCTTTCGGCTTCACTAATGATACGATCCTCAGATTCATCCCAAATCTGCGCGCCGCTGCGCAGGATATACAGCAGATATTGACGAAGCTGATGAGAAGTAGAAGCGACGCTGTGCAGACCCTTGATAGAAACACAATCGCTGGGTTGAAGATTTGCAGGAAGCAAATCAATGCTTTCAAAGATAATACGGCGAGGTGCTTCTGCCCGTTCAACGATCAAGTTATCTGTACCGCAATGCATATTGCTGCGCAGTAACCATTCAAAGCGGTCATAATAATCCAGGCCAACCTCATCCAAAAGCTCCCACAGATCCTCCCGGCCTTCGCTGGGGGTGCGCTCAGAAATAAAGTAGGGTGTCATGTTGACACGATAGTACCGCTCCAAACGCAAGGACATATCCAAGCCGGGAATGCCCTGGAAAATGGATGCGGGTAAAGTGTCGATTACACTCCATTCGGGAGAGAAAATATATTGAAAGTTTTGTTCATCGAACCGTTCAAAGTCCACCCGGCTGACAGCATACTTATCTCCGCTGCGATCCACAGCATAAATAATACCGCTGTTGCGATAGTAGGGCTTGCCACTTAATGGGTTCGTATATTCGTTTTGTGTTTCGTAGCTTCGTGCGATAGGCCTCATAGGGCACTCCTTTCCGCTTACAGCATACGGTACGAATACATCAGGATCTTTTCATAACGCTGCTGCAGCATAGTTTTGTAGAACTGCTTTCGCAGTTCAGAGATTTCTTCGATTTCATCAATGATTCTGTTAATGCGTTCCAGATCGATGCGAGGAATGATACGCTTCAATGCTTCATTGCAGGCTTCAAATTGCAGACTGCTGATGACTTCGAAATAAGAGCTTTTTCTGTTCTTTACCTTGATATGGGAAGTGGGGAACTGGTAGATGCGTTTGTCAATTTCCGCCTGGCTGGCAAGGACTTCTGCAATCTTTTCATCCGTGTTCAGCTTTGGGTACAAACTGGAGCCATTATCATAGACGGGCGCGATCCGGTATTTGTTATCTCTTTTGATGAATCCCCAGTTGCCACCGTGCCGGTCAAAATTGCCGATCAGCGCATCCACAATGAACATATCCCAAAAGCGTCCGATGGTTTCTGCAACATTGGTGGACTTCATGTTTTCCGTCAGCATGGAGGTGATGTCTTCGTAGGTGTACTGATAAAGCTCCTTATCCCGTTCCAAAGAGCTTTCGCCCACACCGTTGAATGCGACCAGGGAATCCTCCGGCTCCAGGAAGTTTTTCATAACGACTACATTCTTGCCATCATAGGTACCCAGGAAGGTTTCTTGCACAGGAATACCAATGCTCTGAAAAATATGGCTGCCTAAATACTCGGATACATAATTGTAAGTCAAACCGACTTCGGAATTCTTCTGAAATTTGACAATATATCTATGCCCATCAATGATGATTTCAAACTTCTTCTCAGCACCGGAGAACATCACCGGTGTCTTTTCATACTTTGAGTAATCTCGCATAACAGCCTCCTACTCTTTGTGGTATTACTATTATAGCCATTAACACAAAAAGTGTCAATAGAATATTATTATGTTTTGACACATATTCTGGCTTCCTAATAATGATTCTAATAATTAGTAGGATCATTATTAGAAACAGAGTAGTGGATTTCTTTCGAAGCGGCAGCCTTTTGCTTCTTGTATATTGACTTTTTCTTGTTTTATGATATCATCATATCTAGATATAATGATATCATTTGGAGGTGAGCAAGTGATGCAAAAAAACGAATCCAAGACGGATCGTGATAAGCAAGTGCAGGTGCGATTGCCTGCGGCATTACATAAGCAATTGAAGCTGGCACTGATCCAAGACGATAGCTCGCTTGCTGATTTCTTTAACGAAGCGGCAAATGCGTATTTAAAAAATCCTGATAAATACAGAAAAACTGTTGGGAACATAAATGGGGGAAATAGTCATGGCAAATGAAAGAATTACAGAAAGCATTGTCCGCGATCATTTCAAGGACGATCCGTTGTTTTCGTCTGTTAAATTTGAAGAACAAAAGTCCACTAATATTCGGATTGCGGAATGCTTAGCTAGTGCGTCCAAGAGCGGTAAAGATCGTCCAGGCAAGCCTGAATTTTTAATTACTTTTCCCACACAAAGTTCTGATTATGTCATTGTTGTAGAATGCAAGGCCAAAACAGATAAGCACGAAAGTACAAACCGGGACAAAGCGAAGGACTATGCTGTCGACGGCGTTCTTCATTATGCAAAATTCTTGTCATCTGAATTTAATGTAGTGGCTATTGCTGTGAGCGGAGAAACAAAGGATACAGTTGTTGTCAGCAATTTTTTGCATAAAAAGGGAGATTCTACAGCTACAGAACTGCCGGATAAAAAGCTTCTTGGCATTTATGACTATGTTAAGACTTTCAGAAATGAACAGCTGAACTACAACCTCAAGGATGTTAATATTGTTGAGAAGGCAGTTAAACTCAATGAGGATTTCCATAGTTGTTCTATTTCTGAGAGTATGAGAAACACGCTAGTAAGTGGTATTCTTCTTGCACTTCAAGACAATATTTTCTGCGCATCTTATAAAGAGGCAGCTACATCTCTTGACCTGGCTAAGGATGTTTTAATTCCAGCTATTCGCCGTGTCCTTTCTAATGCGAAGGTCAGAAAATTGGAAGATATGATGGGCGTATATAGCAAAATTCTGGATGAGCCTCTCGTTAAGGATGTATCAATTAAGAAGAAAAAGAAGCCTATCTTGACTGTTGCTTTCTTTAAGGAAACGATTGAATATTTGGAAAAACAGGTATTTCCCCTTACAAAATTGGAGGAAAGCGGTTATGATGTGTTGGGCAGGTTCTACACGGAATTTGTGCGCTATGCCGCCAGTAAGCAAAAACAAGGACTTGTTTTAACTCCTTCTCATGTTACAGATCTGTTTTGCGACTTGGTAGAACTTCAGGTTGATGACATTGTGTATGATCCTTGCTGCGGAACAGGTGGTTTCTTGATCGCAGCAATGAAGCGGATGTTACAGCTCGCCGGTAATGATGAGACACGCAAAGCTGAAATTCGAAAGAATCAATTGCTGGGAGTAGAAGTTCGTCCCGATATGTTTACCTTCGCATGTTCTAATATGATGTTACGCGGTGATGGTAAGTCCAATATTGACCGAGGCGATTGTTTTGATGCGGAAACAATTAAGCGTATTAAGAAATTAAAGCCTACCGTGGCGTTTCTGAACCCTCCGTATGATCAGGGAACTGATGTTCAGCTCGAATTTATTGAAAAAGCACTTGAAGCAGTAGCACCCCAAAACGGCAGAGTAGCAGCGATTGTGCAAATGAGCTGTGGGCTAAAGGATGATAAGGCAACAGTAGCTGTTAAACAGCGACTTTTGGCGGCTCACACACTTAAAGCGGTAATTTCAATGCCTGATGATCTGTTTTATCCCGTTGGTGTAGTAACAAGCATTATGGTCTTTGAAAGCAACAAACCAAATGGAAATAAGAAAACTTGGTTTGGATATTTGAAGGACGACGGATTTGTTAAGCGGAAGAATAAAGGCCGTATTGATCATTTTTCTAAGTGGAAAGACATAAGAACGCGTTTTGTAGATGCATATACGAATTTGGATGAGCTCATTGAAATGAGTGTTAGAAAAACGGTTGGTCCTAAAGACGAATGGTGTGCGGAAGCATATATGCAGACAGATTATGCAGATATTTCTATCTCGGAGTTTGAAAAAGTCTTAAGAGAGTATGCAATTTTCCAGATTGTTGGAAAGGACAGGATTGAGGTGATTGACGATGACGAGAGTTGATGAGCTGTTTGATGTGGATTACGGAGTAAATCTTGAATTAAATGCGCTTACTATTACAGATTACCAGAATCCTTATGCTGTCAATTTTGTTTCTCGTACATCACAAAATAACGGTGTTTCTGCAGTGGTCGAGCGAATTCCTGATTTGGAACCTCAACCAGCAGGTACTATAACCGTTGCAGGCGGCGGCTCCGTTCTCGAAACTTTTTTGCAGCCTGCCCCATTTTATTCTGGACGAGATCTGTTTTGTTTAACTCCTAAAGTTCCTATGAGTGATTCGGTGAAACTGTATTATTGCGCTTGCTTGCGTGCCAATAAGTACAAGTATAATTATGGCAGACAGGCAAATAAAACATTACGCTCGTTGTTGATTCCTTCTTTAGATGAGATACCGGCACACATTCTATCCGCTCCTGTGCCATCTTACCAAGATCGCTTTGAATACATTTCTTCACAGCTTCCAAATGGAGAAATGCTGATGGAAAAGGGGTCTAAATTGGTTCCACTATCCGACATATTCAAGGTTATGGCAGGTAATAAATTGGATTTCGGAAAAATGAGATGTGTTAACGATGGCATTGCTTTTATCTCGAGAACATCAAAAAACAACGGTTTAGTTGGTGTTGTAGAAAAAATTGATGATGCAAAGCCGTTTAAAGCTGGGTTAATTACAGTATCTTTAGGTGGAACGTATGTATTGTCTTCATTTGTGCAGACAGAAGATTTTTATACAGCACAAAATGTTGCTGTGCTGGAACCCAAAATAGAACTTACCCTGGAAGAAAAGTTGTACTATTGTTGCTGCATTAAGCAGAATCGTTTCAGATATAGCGCGTTTGGAAGAGAAGCAAATAGAACATTGAAAGATATTTTAGTGCCTGATTATAATAGTGTTCCGAATTTTATTAAACAAGGAATTCAAATCTAAGTTAACAGAAACAGCACAATTAGCCAATAAGCTAATTGTGCTGTTTCTTTTTATGCGCATACTATCGTTATGTTGTTTATGCCTTCGACATCCCGTAGTTCTATTTTTGCAAACTGGTTTCATCCAGCCAAGCTTTATATTCATCGAAGGTAATCGCACCTTCCTGGCATTGCTTGCGGCGGAGTGCCGCTTCATCTGCCCAAGCCTTGAACTCTGCTTCTTCCATATAGCCATATTCTTTTCGCTTATTCAGTCGCTGATAGGCCCTGCGATGCTCCAGGAGCACCGGGTCTTTGGCGACTTTTTCTTTTGCTTTCCGATTGGCACCAATTTTATTGCAAGGCTGAGTTTCACCTTTTGCCCTGAAGTCACAATACAGGGTGTCAGATCTTCCGGAGGGAACAAACAGCATACCGCAGTTCTCACATCGCTTAAAGCCGATCCCCATCACCAAGGTTTGCACCAACTCGTAGCGCAGCATATCGTCGATATTCTCCAAAACCACAAACTGCTGCACATCGTAACCATCAGCCTTTTTGCCCAACTTCATAATGAAATCGGAGTGCCAGTATTTCCGAAATTCTTCATCAGTCTGCTCTAGCTCGTAATACCGCTGAATGGGTGTCAGACCGTCATTCTCTCGCTGTTCCAAGATCTTGGATAATGATTCTTCTACATTTTTCTGCCGTTCTTCAATGAGCTCGATATAAATATCGGTCATATCCCGCTTGGCAAGCATAGAAAAACCATGAAAATCCTCAATATCAACACTTCGAATATATTGGGTCATTACTTCCGCCTGTTCACCCACCAAGATCCGGGGATCTACTTCTTCATCCAACAGCAGATGAATGTAGGAAAGCGCATAAACAGTCAGATAGTTATTCGTACCGATCAATCGGTGCTGCATGGCCATTTCCCAAAGGACAGCGGCAATGAAATTGTAGTCATCCTTATACTCCCGTGCCTGTACATACCGGGCAAGCAGAATTTGAAAAACGGAGCGCATAAAGTCGCTGTCAAACCGAATGAAATCAACCAGACTTTTGCCCACCGGCTGAAACACAGACACTTCTTCGGTGAACGGCCACTTAATCAAACTATGCAGATTCCCGTCCTCAATGAAGCCGTAGGCAAGAGGGCGGTTTTCAATTAACTCACTCACTTTTTTGCACCACCTATTCGACAATAGCTATTTCGAAAATAAATTATATCCATTCGCCATACAAACCGAATACAGAGATTGCTAACATTAGGATGGCGACAACAGAAAGCACAAATTCTTATTGTCGCCATTATAGCACAGCAATCTCTCAAAGTAAACTCCCAAACAGGAAGGAGGCCACCGGGATGATTTGCGAAGCTGTAACTGCACCTTGACAACTGAATGAGCAGACAAGACGAAGATACCTCTGCCGGGGAGAAGTGTCGCTATTTCGCGCACCAACTGGTAGTAACGCCGTGGAGATACCGGGGCAGTGAAAGACCTTGAAGCCTGCAAAGAAGAATGGTGCTGTCTTAGCAAGCACTGAATTTGCTTGTGCAAATTCGCTTTCCGGTATTGTCTCTGCAAGCATCGCACCTGCTACAGCAGGCGCAGCTTGTATGCGGCATTACCTTTACAAGCAACGGATTGTGGGGACACAATCCAACTTGTCCGGGGTTTAACACCCCTGATACCCCGAATGAAAGGATAGATGAATTTGAAGAAAAGAATCCATGAAATCAAAATCCGCTTTTCTCCGGATGAACTCGCGACACTGAGTGAGCAAGTGAAAAGAGCTGGGATATCCCGGGAGCAGTTTTGCAGAAATGCAATCCAAGGTGTTGCTATCCGGGAAAACCCTCCTGCGGATCTTCACAAGCTGATCTGGGAGATCCGTCGTGTAGGAAACAACATAGACCAGATCTTAATGATCGCCAACACGAAAGGAATCTTGAACATCCCGGATCTTCGCAAAGCGATTGACGATTTGAGAGAAGTGGAGAAACTGATCGTTTCCCAGTACATTTAATGCAACGAAAGGAGAAAGAAAATGAATAACATTGATATGTTGCTAGACCAACTGATAACAAAAGACACACCTACCATCGCACAGATTTCTACTGCCAAGCTGCATCCGTTCCCTGCCCATCCCTTTAAGGTGCAGGATGATGAAGATATGGAGCAGCTCACACAGAGCATCCAAATGCAGGGTGTTTTGACACCCTTGGTGGTCCGTCCATTGGAGAATGGAGAATATGAGGTGATTTCCGGACATCGGAGATTGTATGCTTGCAGAAAGGCAGGAATCCAAACGGTTCCTGCCTTAGTCTATGCCATCGACCGGGATGCAGCTGCCATCGCTTTGGTGGACAGCAACCTTCACCGGGAACATATTTTACCAAGCGAAAAGGCCTATGCTTACAAGTTGAAAATGGATGCCATTAGTAGACAAGGAAAACGGACCGATTTAACTTTGTCGCAAGTTGCGACAAGGTTAGATAATGCGGCTGATATAGGCAAACAAAATGGGGAGAGCCGGGATACAGTTTTTCGCTATATCCGCTTGACAAACCTTGTACCCGGCATCCTGGAAAAAGTGGACGAGGGGAGAATTGCCCTTACTCCGGCGGTGGAATTGTCTTACCTTGCGGAAGCAGAGCAGAAAGACTTACTGGAAACTATGGAGAGTGAGGACTGCACCCCATCCTTATCCCAAGCTATCCAGCTGAAGCAGCTAAGCCAAGCCGGGAAGCTGGACATGGACACCATCTTCGGTATACTCACCCAACCCAAAGCCAACCAGCGCGAAAAGATCAGCTTCCGCACCGATGAGGTGCGAAAATTCTTTCCTAGGAACTACACGCCTGCCCAAATGCAGGAGGTCATTCTGAAGCTGCTGGGCGAGTATCAGCGCAAGCGGCAGCGATCCCAGGAAAGATAAAATGTGGCGGCTCATACAGTTAAAAGAGGTGATCCAAGTTGAAAGAAATGGAGAAAAATGTGATGTGCGTGCTGCTGCGGGCACTTTTGGATAAGAATTTGATTACGCAGGACACCTGCGAGAAGGCGAAGACGAAGATACTTGGCACATTGGACGGGCCGGACTTTTTCTGCTACTGTGAAGAAAAACGAGAGGAGGACGCCAATGGACATACGAAGAATTCGTGCTGAACTACGAATGGGCAGGCCGATTTACGACCTGCCCTTACGGGTGACTTTTTATGCCCGTGTTTCCACGGATCAAGACGAGCAGCTGAACTCCCTGGAAAACCAGGTACAGTACTACACGGAGCTGATCCGCAGCAAGAAAAACTGGACCTTTGTGCCGGGGTATATCGACGAGGGTATCTCCGGCACATCCACCCTCAAGCGGGACGATTTTAACCGCATGATCCGGGATGCCAAGGCTGGACTGTTTGACTTCATTATTACCAAAGAAATCTCCCGTTTTTCCCGCTCCACATTGGACAGCATCAAGTATACCCAGGAACTGCTGGAACACGGCGTGGGTGTGTACTTCCAAAATGACAACATTAACACTTTAGATACGGATAGTGAGTTCCGGCTGGTCATCATGGCGGGTGTTGCTCAGGACGAGGTGCGCAAGCTTTCCGAACGCTTGAAATTTGGTTTTCGGCAGGCCATCAAGAACGGCCATGTGCTGGGCAATGACAAGCTTTACGGCTATGACAAAAAGGATTGCGTGCTGACCGTCAACGAGGAAGAAGCCAGGATCGTGCGTATTATTTTCGATCTGTATGCCAACCATCGTTACGGTACCCGGAAAATATCTCAGGAGCTTTTGAAGATGGGATATACCAGCAGGGAGGGAAACGCCTTTAATGTGCTGACCATTCGGCATATGCTGGAGAACCCCAAATACAAGGGTTGGTACTGCGGCAATAAAACCCAGAACATCGACTACCGCACCAAGAAAAAAGCTTTTCTGGATGAAAGCGAATGGGTCATGTACCCAGACCCCAGCATCCCGGCTATTGTCAGTGAGGAACTGTGGGATCGGGCAAACGCCCTGTACAAAGAGAGGAGAAAAGAAATGATGTCAAAGAGCAGCGGCGCATCCTATCACAACCGCTATCCCTACAGCACAAAGATCATCTGTGAGGAGCATGGAACCACATTCCACCGGCAGGTGCTGACATCTGCCAAGGGAAGCAAGGAGGTATGGCTGTGCAAGGTCTACCGGCAACAAGGCAAAGCAGCTTGCTCTGCGCCCCAAATCCGTAGTAGCGAACTGGATCAAATCATGGCAGAGATCTTTACGGAGATGGTGAAGGACAAGGACGCCATTATTGATTCGCTGGTTACAGTCATCACCAATGTGCCGAAAGAGATTGACTATGAACGGATGCTGTCCCAAGTGGAAAGTGGAATTGCGTCCACGAAGCAGAAAAAAGATCGGCTGCTGGATTTGCACATCGCCGGTGCTATCACCATTGAGGAATTCAAGGAGCGCAACGACAGTCTGAACGATTTGCTGAAGGAGCAGGAGTCCCAACTGGCAGCAATACATCAAGAGCAGGCAAAGGCAGGAACGAAGGAACTGGACATCAATGCGATCCGTAAGGAGCTGAACGCACAGCTGAGCTTTGAGAATGGTATTAACACTGCTTTGGTTGCCACCATCCTGGATAAGATCATCGTCAAGAAGGAAAGCACCAGAGAAGAGATCCATTTGGACATTTATCTCAAATTAGGACAAAAATATGAGGCGATTTATTCGCCTCAGAATGTTTTGACAGGCATCAACCCTCCAAAAAATACTATGCGCAGACTGCGGACCAAGAGGATCTGATTTCCATTGGAACCATCGGTCTGATTAAGGGAATTACCACATTTGATGCCTCAAAGGGGGCCAGGTTGGCCACGTATGCAGCCCGATGTGTGGAAAATGAAATTCTTATGTATTTCCGCAGCCAAAAAAAGAGCAGCCAAGATGTTTCGTTATCCGATTATATTGAGACAGGGACGGATGGGGCGGCGCTTTCACTCATGGATGTGGTCGGCCAGGACGAGGATCTGCTGGAGCAGGTCAGCAGTCGGGAACTGATGCGCCAAGTCTTGCAGGTGGTGGAGACAGAGCTTACTGAACAGGAAAAAAAGGTAATTTACCTTCGTTACGGGCTGGGAGGCTGCACGTCGCACCGTCAGCGGGAAGTTGCCCAGACCATTGGTATTAGCAGAAGCTATGTTTCACGAATCGAAAAAAGAGCACTGGAAAAGCTGAAAGCAGCGTTGGAGTAGGGGTAAAAATTCCCGGACTGATTCCAGTACCAGCCCGGGTAAGTTTTACATTTTTTCGGGGGCAGAGAAGCCCAGCAGATGGATGCACTGCTCCAGCACGTTCTTTGCCAGAGCGATCAGGGCAATGTAGCCTGCCTGCAGGTCCTTGTCTTCCTCGCCCAGGATTCGGGTTTCGTGATAGAACTTGTTGACCGCACCTGCCAGTTCATAAATATAGGCACAGATCAGATTGGGGGAGGCGGTCTTCAGGGCAGCTTCCAGACTGGGGGTCAGCTTGGTAATCGCCAGCATCAGTTCCTTGGCATAGGGGTTGGCAGCCGGCTGAATGGGCAGATTCTCCCAAGCGCCGTATTTGGCCAGAATGGACTTGATACGCACGATCGTGTAGAGGATATAGGGGCCGGTGTTACCCTCAAAGGCGGCAAAGCGGTCCATATCGAACACATAGTCCTTGGTGGGCTGGTTACTCAGATCGCCGTATTTCAGGGCAGCCATAGCAATAATGCGGGTTGTTTCCTCCACCGCTTCCTCGGCAACGATCTTGTTTTCCACAACCTTAGCCCAGACAAAGTCGGTCATCTCTTGAATCAGCCGCTCCAGGCGCATGACACCGCCCTCCCGGGTCTTAAAGGGCTTGCCGTCCGCACCGTTCATAGTGCCGAAGCCCAGGTGCTCTACCTGATAATCCTCTGGCAGGATGCCGCCCAGCTTGGCAGCCCGGAATACCTGCTCAAAGTGCAGATTCTGCCGCTTATCCGTAATGTAGAACATCCGGTCCGGCTTGAAGTCCTGCATCCGCTGGACCATGGTGGCCAGATCTGTGGTGGCATAAATGGCAGAGCCGTCGGACTTGACCAGAATACAGGGGGGCACTTCCTTTTTGTCATCTTCCCGGGCTACGGGAATGACCCAGGCGCCCTCGCTCTGTACCGCGACGCCCCGGTTTTTCAGGTCCTCCACCATGGCGGGGATATAGGGATCTGCGTCGCTTTCTCCCAGCCAGGCTTCAAAATGCACATTCAGATTGTCGTAGATCTTGCGCATATCTGCCAGTGACAGCCGCATGATATGCTGCCAGAGGGCTCGGTAGCCAGGTCTGCCTGTCTGCAGCTCATAGGTAGCCGTGTGGGCCTTTTCAGCAAAGGCTTCGTCCACCTTCTTTTTGGCAGCGGCGGCCGGGTAGATATCCTCTAGTTCTCCAATGGTAAAGGGGGCTTCCTCCGGGTAAGGGCCGGTATAGGTTTCATCAAAGTAGCACAGTGTGGGCTGACGCTCCTGCAGCTCGGAAATGATCAGGCCCATCTGCAGACCCCAGTCACCCAGGTGGATATCCCCGATGGCGTTGTAGCCGAAGAACTTAAACAGCCGCTTGATGCTCTCACCGATAATGGCAGAGCGCAGGTGGCCGATGTGCAGGGGCTTGGCCACATTCGGGCCGCCGTAGTCTACCACAACCGTTTTTCCAAGGCCAACCTTTTGGGTGCCGAAATCCTCCGCAGTACGCATGGCCTCCAGATAATTCTGCAGGAAGCTGTCGGACAGCTTCAGGTTGATAAAGCCGGGCATTACCGCGTCACACATGGAGAAATCCTCTGCGCCCAGCTTTTCTACCACAGCGCTTGCGATCTGGATGGGGGCGCACTTGTACTGCTTGGCGGCAGCCAGCGCGCCGTTGCACTGGTATTCGCACAGGTCCGGGCGGTTGGATACAGTGACCCGGCCATAGGAAGCGTCATATCCCGCGTCCACAAATGCCTGTTGCATTTTGGCGGTGATGATATCTAAAATTTTTTCCATAATTTACTCCTTTGTAGGGGAGGGTCACTGACCCTCCCGTCCATTTTGTGTGCAAAATGGAATTGCCGTAAGGCAATGATGGTTATTTTCCTGCGGGCGGGTCAATGACCCGCCCCTACAAAATGCGTCAATTGCTGGCTTTGTGCTGGGCTATCCATTCCAGGTAGTCATCATAGGTGCCGTAGCGGTCAATGATGGTGCCGTCGGGCTGAAAGGCAATCACCCGGTTACAGGTGGAGGTCAGCATTTCGTGGTCATGGGAGGCCAGGAGCACCACGCCGTTAAAGGCCTCCAGTCCCTTGTTGACCGCCTGGATGGATTCCATGTCCAAATGGTTGGTGGGCTGGTCCAGCAGTACCACGTTGGCGCCGGACAGCATCATTTTAGAGAGCATACAGCGCACCTTTTCACCACCGGAGAGCACGTTGACCTGCTTGAATACGTCCTCATTGGAGAACAGCATCCGGCCCAGGAAGCCCCGCAGGTACACATCGTCTTTCTTCACGGAATACTGGCGCAGCCAGTCCACCAGCTCCATCTGGTTGCCTTCAAAGTATTCGGAGTTATCCTTGGGCAGATAGCTGCGCACGGTGGAGATGCCCCACTTCACAGAGCCTTCGTCCGGTTCCAGCTCGCCCATCAGCACCTGGAACAGGGCGGTCTGAGCCAGCTCGTTTTCGCCCACAAAGGCGATCTTGTCGTTCTTGCCCACGGAGAAATAGACCTTATCCAGCAGCTTGACCCCATCCACCGTGACGGAAACATCCTTCACAGTCAGAATATCCTTACCCAGCTCCCGCTCCGGCATAAAGCCAACGAAGGGATAGCGCCGGGTGGAGCAGGGCATTTCCTCGACAGTCAGCTTGTCCAACAGCTTCCGGCGAGCGGTAGCCTGCTTGGCTTTGGACTTGTTGGCAGAGAAGCGCTGAATAAACAACTGCAGCTCTTCGATCTTCTCCTGATTGCGCTTGTTCTTGTTGCGGATCATAGCCTGAACCATCTGAGAGGATTCATACCAGAAATCGTAGTTGCCTACGTACATCTTGATCTTGCCGTAGTCAATATCCACTGTGTGGGTGCAGACCGTGTTCAGGAAGTGGCGGTCGTGGGACACGGCAATGACCATGCCGGGGAAATCCAGCAGAAAATCCTCCAGCCAGTTGATGGCTTCGATATCCAGGTTGTTGGTAGGCTCGTCCAGCATGACGATATCCGGATTGCCAAACAGGGCCTGGGCCAGCAGGACCTTCACCTTCAGCCGGGGATCGGTAGCGCCCATCATGTCGTAATGCAGCTCTGTGCCGATACCCAATCCCTGCAGCAGGCGGGAAGCGTCAGACTCAGCTTCCCAGCCTCCCATTTCCGCAAACTCCGCTTCCAGCTCCGAGGCCCGGATGCCGTCCTCGTCGGTGAAGTCGGGCTTTTCGTAAATGGCATCCTTTTCCTTCATCACGTCATACAGGTGCTGGTTGCCCATGATGACGGTGTCCATAACGGTGTAATCGTCGTAGGCGTTCTGATTCTGCTTCAGAACGGAGACCCGCTTGTCCGGGTCCACGGAAATAGAACCGGCGGTGGATTCCAGCTCGCCGGTGAGCAGGCGCAGGAAGGTGGATTTGCCCGCGCCGTTGGCACCGATAATGCCGTAGCAGTTGCCGGGTAAAAACTGCAGATCCACATGCTGGAACAGCCACTGGCCGCCAAATTGCATACCTAAATTACTGACTGTGATCATTTACATAACTCCTTACATTCATTTGACCTTTTCGTACATTCCGGATTTACACCGGAATTTCTGCGCATACTCATACATTATAAATATATCATACAATTATGAAGAAACCAAGAACTTTTTTCCAAAGGGTTGCATTTTTTGAAAAGTGCGTTATAATATTAGCACTCAGATAAAGAGAGTGCTAATATTCGTTCAAAGGAGCAGTATCATGGAAAAGAAACAGTTCAAAGCAGAGTCC
>JAZNIG010000026.1:0-44102 GCA_045577355.1 Faecousia sp.
CCCTTCCCCCACCCGGGCTTCCAGCCGCTGACCCAGGCTCTCTGTCGGTTGCGATGGGATTACTCTTTCCGATCACAGCGATATTCACTTGTGGGTATTTTACCACTTTTATCATGGTTTTGTCAATGTTAATTCATTGAAAAACCTGTCGTATACGCAATTGCAGGTGCATGAAAATCATGCACCTGCCAGCTTAAACTTTCATGATTTCTGTACGATAGCGGGCAATGCCCTTGCCCAGCAGTTCCATAGCGCGCTCCAACTTGGGCTGCTCCAGAACATAGGCGATTCGTACCTCGTTGATGCCGCTGCCGGGAGTCTCGTAGAAAGGCGCACCGGGGGCGAACATAACCGTCTCGTGGTTGTCTTCAAAGGACTCCAGAAGCCATTTCTGGAACTTATCGGCATTGTCCACAGGAAGTCTGGCCATCACATAAAAGGCGCCCATAGGCTCTTCTACAAGCACACCGGGGATCTTTCGCAGGCCGGTAACGACTGTATCACGGCGCAGGCGGTACTCTTCTTTGCACTGGGCATAGAAGGAAGGATCGACCGAATAAAGGGCAGCAGCACCGATCTGATCAATGGTAGCAACAGACAGACGGGACTGACAGAATTTCAGCAGTGCCTGTTGCAGTTCCTTATTTTTGGTAATCACGCAGCCAACGCGGGCGCCACAGGCAGAGAATCTCTTAGATACAGAGTCGATAATCACCAGATTATCATCAATCCCCTGCAATCTACCCATGGTGGGGATACCAAACTTGTCATCGTAGCAGAATTCCCGATAGACCTCATCAGAAATCAGGTACAGATCATTTTCCTTTGCAATATCAGCGATCATCTGCATTTCCTCATCGCTCAATACCACGCCGGTGGGGTTGCCGGGATTGGTGGCCATGATTGCACGGGTATTCTTGGTGATCAGCTTCTCGATGCGGTTGCGGTCCGCATAGCGGTAGCCCTCCTCAGGACCTGTATGCAGGGCGCGAATTACGCCGCCGGCTGCATGAACGAAGGTGGTATAGTTGGGATAATAGGGCTCGGGAATAATGACCTCCGTATAGGGGTCCAGGATGGAAAGGCAGGTAAACAGCAGAGCTTCACTGCCGCCGGTAGTAATGAGAATATCATCGGGCTCCAGGTCAACACCCAACTTTGCATAATAATTGCGGATGGCCTCGATCAGAACAGGCATACCGGGAGATGCGGCGTACTCCAATGTAGGCTGATTAAAATTGCAGACAGCATCATAATAAGCCTGGGGGGTTTCCAGGTCAGGCTGGCCGATGTTCAGATGATAAATCTGCGTGCCGTTTTCCTTGGCCTTCACGGCCAGAGGATGGAATTTACGCATGGGAGACGGTTCACAGCGGTTTGCATTAATAGAAATCTTCATAATTACCTCCATGGTAATAAAAAATCCCCGCCCCAAAGCATAGGGGCGAGGTAAGTCGCGGTACCACCCTAATTTACCGGCAACGCCGGCATCTTAGCCGTTCTGTAACGGGAACGCCCGTCCCGGTCCTCCCGGGCGGCTTGGAAGTGGCTGAAAGACAGGTACATAAGGGGCTTACACCCTCCCCCTCTCGCTTTGTTGACCTTGTTCTTTCTGGTTTCCGCACAGCCTTTGCAATATCTTCAATATTCTACCACAAATGAAGAAAAAGTCAACTGTTTTGCATAAAAAGCACCTTTAAATATGTATAGGTTCATCAGACCAAAAATAAAGCAGCCCAGAAAGCAGGAAAATCTCCCCTATACTCCGTAAATTCTAAAACCCGTCAATGCGAGAACCACTCCTCTGCATTGTCCCCTCGTATTATGAAACAGCTAGTCTTTCTTTCTGGCCTGCTTATCTCGCATTAATAAATAGAGACATTTGCAAAATACACTTGAATTTGATTATATTTTATGCTATAGTATAATCATTACAAAGAGGAGGCGATACCAATGTCAATCGTTTATCAAAATATCTAAACATTATTTTTTAGGCATTAATTTAGATGCTTTTTTATTAGTCAAAAGGAGGGAATCTTTTATGAAGAAAATTATATCCGCACTATTAGTAGTAGCCATTGTCATTATGATGAGCTCCAGCGTTTTTGCTAATGGCATTGAAGAGGTCACTATAGATTATATTGATCACCTATTAAGAGAAGCGAATACGCCTGAAAGCCAAATCGAGGCAATGGATGATGCATTAAAAAGAACAATTTATGAAAACTCGCTTTGTAAAGCGGACGTTGAATATATTGAAGTAACGCGAGAACAAACAGCAGGCAGTATGGCGAAATCAGTACATGATATTTCTGAATCCGATTTGGAATTGTCGGTTGTCGCTTATAAGGAGTCAGGTGAAAATCAAGTAGCTATATATCCTTCCTATGAATGGCTAACACCTATTGAACCTAATGGAAAAGATTATTTTTCTTATACTACACATAGTAGTTTTAGCATTGTTCCTGGAGAAAGAAGTAATTCAATTTATGCAAGAATGTTCAGCAACGATCCGTGGGAATACGCTGGCTCTGCAGATTACACTGGAACTTCCATGACGGGATATGAACATTTTGGAGATAGTTTAGGAACTCCTGATTTCCCAATTTATATAAAAGGAC
Source organism: Faecousia sp. (assembly GCA_045577355.1). Taxonomy (GTDB): domain Bacteria; phylum Bacillota; class Clostridia; order Oscillospirales; family Oscillospiraceae; genus Faecousia. The sequence goes on from JAZNIG010000026.1 coordinate 2,622, forward strand.
ATTTTTACTTCAAAGTAGATATTGATGTAGAAAATCCGGTTAATAAAATCATTATTGCGTATGTACACGATACATCTTGGGGAAGCAACGTATCTTATTCTGTAGGATATGGTCCACTGAGTATATCTGTAACCCCTTCATCTAGTAATGTGTCGTATCTAAACAATGCATTTACTCTTAATTATTGATAAGGTGGTAAATGAAATTGAAAAAACGTATTGTTATTATTTTAACTGTTCTGCTATGTGTGACTGTGGTATTCTCAGCGGCATATATATACCACATGAGTCATCACGAGAAAACCATAATGGTTGCTACCACGCTCCCGATTTGTGAGGTAACAGAAAAAGTCTATTCAGATGATTACTACTTAAACATTAAATTGGATAGCTGGTATCAGGAGGAGTATAAGCTGCCGTCTGATACGATTCTGGTAAGAACCACAAAATCCGTTTTTGAACAAGTGACAGTCGGAAAAGATTACATAGGCGTATGTGTTGAAATCATTCTTCCGGATGATTATCTGCGAGCAGATGTTGGTGTGCTTATAAGAGAAAACCACACTGCTTGTTTTAAGATCATCTCGCTGACAAAGGCAGGAAACATACGCATAGCATAAAAGGTCGTTTGCCCGTACGCGATTTGCGTACGGGCAAACTGTCTTCGTGTAAAAGAGGGATCGTTCTGTGTCTTTTGTTTCAATGCAGAGAACAGCCCCCTGTTTTAACTGTCTTGCGGGCACATAAAATGTTAAATATGCGCTTCGAGCCAGGCCTTCATTGCCAGGCGGCCTTCCTCGCTCATTGGAAAGGTATTCTCCCCTTCCATGGTACTTTTTTCATAACAGAAAGGCCCGTGCCAGAACTGGACAACTATGGTGCTTGCCTCCATATCCACCTCTTTGGGTGTTTTTTTGACAACCTTCGGCTCGATTCGGAAACGAAAGCTCTCACAAGAGCCGGTAAACGTATTGTTCATGGCAAAGGTGTGCAAAGTGGGAATATATAGTTCCTTCATATCAGTCGATCAGCGCCTCCATTTCATCCAGCAGTTCTCCAAACTGGTCCAGCGCCTGCTCTACAGGTCCGGTGCTGGTCATATCCACTCCTGCGCCTTTCAACAGGTCGATAGGACTTTGGGAGCATCCGCCGGAGAGGAATTTCAGATAATCCTGCACCGCCTGTTCGCCTTCCCGCAGGATTCGGCGGGACAGGGCAATAGCTGCTGCATATCCGGTGGCATATTGGAACACATAGTAGTCATAGTAGAAATGGGGAATACGCGCCCATTCTACCGCAATCTGCTCATCCACCACCATATCCGGTCCAAAGTACACTTCGTTCAGGCGGCGATACTCCTGACTGAGCACGTCCGCAGTCAGTGTTGTTCCCTGGCTGACCATCTTTCCAATATTTAACTCAAATTCCGCAAACATGGTCTGGCGGAACAGGGTCCCTTTAAACTGCTCCAGGAAGTGATTGATCAGGTACGCCCGTTCCTTTTTATCTGTGGTTTTGCCCAGCAGGTGCTCCATCAGCAGCGCTTCATTGCAGGTGGACGCCACCTCCGCCACAAAGATCACGTAATCCGCGTCAATGGGATTCTGTGTCTTATTGGACAGATAAGAGTGGAGGGCATGGCCCATCTCGTGAGCCAATGTAAACTGGCTGTCCAATGTGCCGGTATAGTTCAGAAGCACATAGGGATGGACCTTTGCGCCGGCAGAATAAGCGCCGCTGCGTTTCCCCACATTCTGGTACACATCGATCCACCGGTTCTCAAACCCCTCCCGCAGGATGGACCGGTATTCCTCTCCCAAAGGTGCCAGCGCATCATAGACGGTCTGCTTCGCCTGCGCAAAGGGGATCTTCCTGTCCACATCCGCAACCAGCGGCGCATATACATCGTAAAAATGCAGCTCCTCAACGCCCAGCAGCTTCTTGCGCAGGCGGACATAGCGGTGCATCTTATCCAGATTGGCATGGACCGTTTCGATCAGGTTGAGATATACATCTGTAGGTACATTGGTACCATCCAATGATGCTTCAAACGCATTGGGGTACTTGCGGGCCTCCGCAAAAAATTTCAGTTGCTTATTCTGTGCGTTCAGCAGCCCGGCAGCCGTATTTCGGAATCCACTAAAGCCTTGATAAAGGCTTTCGTAGGCGCTTTTCCGCAGTGTTCTGTCCGGGCTTTCCTGACAAACCGCAAAGGTGCTCTGGCTGACAGGGTGCTTGTTTCCCTTGCTGTCCACCGCATCGGCAAAGGTCAGGTCCGCATCGGCAAACATCCCATAAATATTGTCCGGTGCCTGCGCCAGCTCTCCCGCCGCCGCCAGCAGCTTTTCCTCAGCAGGGCTGAGAACATGGGCTTTATAACGGCGCAGATCGGTCAAGTAGCGGCGATAGCGCTCCAAAGCGGGATAATCCGCATAAAAGCCATCCAATGTTTCATTGGAAATAGCCATGATCTCCGGAGTTCCAAAGCTCAGTGCTGCATCCATAGCCACTGCTGCGCTCATAAATCTGCCCACCATCCCCTGGTAGCGGGTGTCACGGGTGTTCTCGTCACTTTTACGCATACAGTAATTGCCTAAGCTACTTGCTTTAACATTGACCTGTTCCAATTTGAATAGAAAGTCATATAAATTCCTTGCACTGTCTGCAAGATGCCCCACAAAGGTAGTCAGCATTTGTTGATCCGTTTCCAGTGTGGTAAGTTCCTGTTCCCATGCCGCGTCGTTTGTATACAGATCCTCTGTTACCCAAGTATCCTCTACAGGGATCTCACTGCGCATTCTGATCACATTTGTTTGTTCCACGTATGCCCCCCTATAATAATTGCGTATTTTGTAAGTTCGGGCAAAACCCAAAAAATATACAGATAACAGATAATGGTATTATAATAGCTTCCTTTACGGATATTATACCATGAAGTACAAACGAAATGGTATAATACAGCCACATTTTCCGGTTCCCGGCAAAGCCGGGGAGGAAAATGGCGATAATTCGGTATAATAACTGCTTTCGCAGTTATTATACCACAAGTGATCTAATTTGCAATCGCTGAAATGATTCTGACGATAGATACTATTTCCACATAATTCTTGCATTTATTTACTGAATATGTTAAAGTAACTCCCGGTGATATTTATGAGTAAACAACTACGCGGCAGTATTTGCCTGCTGCTGGCTACCATTATCTGGGGATCCACCTTCGTAGCTCAGAGTGTTGGCATGGATCATATAGGCCCCTTTACCTTTCAAGCTATCCGTTGTGGATTGGGTGTGCTGGGTCTTCTGCCAGTGATTCTAATTGCAGACCGATTTAAGCATGATGGCAAAACTTCCCGCTCCCGCTGGGCTGATAAAAAACTGTGGAAGGCCGGTATCTTATGTGGAATTCCGTTGTTTCTTGCCTGCAATTTGCAGCAACTGGGCATTGTAGATACTGATGCGGGAAAGTCTGCATTTCTCACAGCCATGTACATCGTAATCGTACCTGTTATTGGCATTTTTTTAAAACGCAAACCCTCCATTATGATCCCTATTAGTGTGGCATTAGCTGTTGCGGGCCTGTACTGTCTAAGCTTTGTAGGCGTACCGCAGATCAGCCAGGGAGATTTATTGCTGCTGGGCTGCGCACTGATGTTTGCTGTGCAAATTATCGTTGTAGACCTATTTGTAAACGCTGTAGATGCACTCCGCCTGAATCTGATTCAGGCTCTTGTCTGCACAGTGCTCTCCTCTGCTGTCATGTTTCTGACAGAAGAACCCAATTTAAAAACCATTTTTGACTGCTGGCTGCCCTTGGCATATGCAGGTTTCCTGTCAATGGGTACTGCTTACTCTCTGCAAATTATTGGACAAAGGACCCTGGAACCGGCTACTGCCTCTCTGATCATGAGTTTGGAATCTGTATTTGCGGTTCTTTGCGGCTGCTTGATCCTGCACGAAAGTCTGACCTTCTGGGAATCTGTTGGTTGCGTACTGGTATTTACCGCTGTCATTCTTTCTCAAATTCCGATAAAGTTCAAGAAGGATAAAAAGGACTATTGTATAATTCAAGAATCAATTAATTGACCTTGTAGGGGCGACAATCCGTCTCTCTAGGTCCGACATAGTATTAGGGGCTGTTGTTTTTTTGCAACAGCCCCTTAGTCGCTTTTACTTTGCTTTATCCGCTCGGATGATCTGTTTCATCGCCTCAATACCAACCCGGATCGCGCCGCTGGTATCCTCTGTCATCGGCATTTCCAATCCCGCCTTTTCCCTCTCCTGATTCCAGACCACATGGAAGCAGCTTCCGCAGCGCACCCCCAGAGCAGCCGCCACCACAAACAAGGCCGCAGACTCCATTTCGCTGGCCTTTACACCCAGACGCTTCCACGCTTCCCACTTCTGCAGCAGCTCGTAGGATACAGGTGAATTTTGGGGTGCATGCTGTCCGTAAAAAGAATCCTTGCACTGAACCACACCTATGTGGGTGCGATAGTCCAACGTCTCTGCCGCCGCCTTTAAGGCTGCCGCAACGCCAAAATCCGGAACAGCGGGAAACTCCAGCGGGGCATACTCTAAGGACGTATGCTCAAAGCGCACCGCACCGGTAGCTACTACCACATCTCCGGGCAAAACATCCATGGCTATGCCGCCGCAGGTGCCCACCCGAATAAAGGTATCCACGCCGATATTGTGCAGCTCCTCCATGGCAATGGACGCAGAAGGCCCGCCGATACCGGTAGAGCATACGGACACTTTTTCTCCCAGAAGATATCCGGAATAAATGTTGTACTCCCGGTTCATGCCGATATGTACAGGACGATCAAAATGCTTTGCGATGGCTTCGCACCGCCCCGGATCACCGGGCAGAAAGCAATAGCGGCCCACATCCTCCGGGTTACAGCGGATATGAAACTGTGTTCCGATATCTTGCATAACAATTTCCTCCTAAAACAGGCTGATTTGATCCGTCTCCGGCATATCGCCGAACGCACCGGCTTCCTTGAGCATCTGGATATGGGTCTTGGACACCTTGGGGCAGGCAGCGGCTACTTCCTCAATGGACAAGAACTGCTTCCCCACCCTGCCATGCACAAGATCCTCTGCCGCGCTTTCACCAAGCCCCGAGATGGCCACAAAAGGCGGTCGCAATTTCCCGTCTTCCACGAGGAACTTTTTGGCGTCGCTTTTGTACAGGTCAATGGGCAAAAATTCCAGTCCCCGCAGATAAAACTCGTATACCACTTCCAAGGTGGTCAGCAGATCCTCATCCTTGGCAGTGGCGTTTTCATTGTCATCAATAGCCTTGATATTGGCAACCACCGCGTCCTTTCCGTGGGTCATCAGCACCGCGTCAAAGCCGCCCTTCTGGCTGCGACGGTAGAAATAGGCCGCGTAGAACGCCAGAGGGTAGTTCACTTTAAACCAGGCAATGCGGAAAGCCATCATTACATAAGCCACCGCGTGAGCCTTGGGGAACAGATACTTGATTTTCTTGCAGGAACCAATATACCAGTCCGGCACGCCCGCATCAATCATCTCCTGTTCTGCCCCATCCGGAAGGCCCTTTCCCTTTCGTACGGATTCCATGATCTTAAAGGACCGCTTCTCCGGCATACCGCAGGAGATCAAGTAGATCATAATATCGTCACGGCAGCCAATGGTCTGGTCCACCCGGGCCGTCCCGGAGACGATCAGATCCTTGGCATTGCCCAGCCACACATCCGTACCGTGGGTGTAGCCGGAAATCCGCACCAAAAAGTCAAACTTGGTGGGCTTGGTATCCAGCAGCACGCCCCGGGTAAACCGGGTGTTAAACTCCGGCACCGCCACCGCGCCGGTAGGACCCAGAATCGGGTCATCCTCATAGCCCAGTACCTTGGAGGAGGTAAAAATAGACATGGTATCCTTGTCATCCAGCGGGATCGTCTTAGCGTCCACGCCTGTCATATCCTCCATCATCCGGATCATGGTAGGGTCATCATGTCCCAGCATATCCAGCTTTAAGAGGTTCTCCTCCATGGAGTGATATTCAAAATGGGTGGTGATCTGATCAGAATTGGGATCATCTGCCGGGTGCTGCACCGGGCAGAAATCCCAGATCTCATTTTCCTGGGGAATGACCACCAGGCCACCGGGGTGCTGGCCGGTGGTGCGGCGCACACCCACGCAACCGGAAGCCAGCCGGGCCTTTTCCGCATTGGAGGCAGTCTTTCCCCGCTCCTCCAGATATTTTTTCACATAGCCAAAGGCTGTTTTTTCCGCAACCGTACCCACAGTTCCTGCCCGGAAAACATGGGATTTTCCAAACATTTCCGTACAGTAGGCGTGGGCGCGGGCCTGATACTCACCGGAGAAGTTCAGGTCAATATCCGGCACTTTATCGCCGCCAAAGCCCAAGAACGTCTCAAAGGGAATATTAAAGCCCTCTTTGGCATAGGCTGTGCCGCACTTGGGACATACCGCGTCCGGCAGGTCCGCGCCACACTCAAAACCTTTTGGAACATCAAAGGTGGTGTCCTTACAGGCGGGATTGGGGCAGCGATAGTGGGGCGGGAAGGAATTGACCTCTGTAATGCCCGACATGTAAGCCACGATTGAAGAGCCCACGGACCCTCGGGAGCCTACCAGATAGCCGTGTTCCAGAGAATTTTGCACCAACCGCTGGGCAGACATATAGATCACGTCATAATGGCAGTTGATAATGTCGTTCAGCTCTGTGTCCACACGCTTGACGATCAGCTCCGGGGGATTTTCTCCATAGAGCCGGTGCATTTTTCCGTAAACCAGCGCCTTCAGGTCCTCCACGGAGTTCTCAATTTTGGGTGCGAACAGGTTGTGGGGTACAGGACGCAGGGTCTCACACATATCCACGATGATATTAGGATTGGTCACAACAATCTCATGGGCCTTTTCCGCCCCCAGATAGGAAAACTCCGCAAGCATCTCATCGGTTGTGCGGAAATACAGCGGATTGGGCTTATCCGCATCCGGGAAGCCCTTTGTGGCAAGCAAAATATGGCGGAAAATCTCGTCCTCCGGATTCAGAAAATGCACGTCCCCGGTAGCAACCACCATTTTCCCCATCTTTTCACCCAACGCCACCAGCTCCCGGTTAAAGCTATACAGCTCCTCCTCACTGGCCGCAATGGGCTGCTCTCCCTCTTTTTTAGGTGTGAGCATAAAGCGGTTGTTGGAGACAGGCTGCACTTCCAGATAATCATAAAAAGCCACGATCCGCTCCAGTTCCTTCTGCCCTCTGCCCATGATCACCGCCTGAAACAGCTCATTGTTTTCACAAGCAGAGCCGACGATGATTCCCTCCCGGAGCTTCATCAGCTCCGATTTGAAAATACGGGGGAATTTTTTAAAGAATTTCAGGTTTGAATCCGAAATCAGATGGTAAAGGTTCCGCAATCCCAACTGGTTTTTCGCAAACAGCACAATATGCTGGCAGGGTGCATGGGCCACACGCTGCCGATAGGCGATCCGCAAAGGCTCCATGGTCCGGTTGACAGACTGAAGATCCCCGACACCCATCTGTTGCAAAAGCCCAAAAAGCCTGCCCATGATCTTGCCGCAGATCAGCGCGTCATCCCCTGCCCGGTGGTGATTGAAGTCTTCCAATTCAAATTCCTTGGCTACCACATCCAGAGAAAACCTTGTGAGATTTGACAGCAGATTTTGAGAGAGGGCCAATGTATCCACACAAGTCAGGTCATAGGCAATTCCCTGTTCAGCACAAGCCCGTTCAATAAAGCTGGTGTCAAAAGACGCATTATGGGCTACCAACACGCTATTACCCACAAATTTCAGAAAATCAGGCAAGGCCTGCTCGATCTTGGGCGCACCCCGCAGCATCTCATCAGTGATACCCGTCAGCTCTACAGTCCGCTTGTCCAGCACACATTCCGGATCCACAAAAGTCTGGAATCGGTCGATTTCCTGTCCATTTTTCATTCGGACTGCGCCGATCTCGATGATCCGGTCCCGCCGGGCATAAAGGCCAGTAGTCTCCAAATCGAAAGCCACATATTCCTCGTCAAAACCCATATTCCCTGTGCCACGGACAGAGATCAGGTCGTCAACATCGTTCACATAGTAGGCCTCACAGCCGTAGAGGATCTTAATATTCTCATCGGTACCGGCCACCTTTGGCGCACCTTTCCAATCCTCCACCGTATGGAGCGCGTCCGTAAAGGACTGAACACAGCCGTGGTCAGTAATCGCAATGGCTCTGTGTCCCCAGGCTGCCGCCTGCTTGATGGCATCCTTGGTTACCGTCAGGGCATCCATATTGCTCATAACCGTATGCAAATGCAGCTCTACCCGCTTCATGCCCTCTGCGGTGTCTTTCCGTTTGGGTAAACTGCCGGGCATCATAGCAAAGGGCTTAAATACCATCTCGTTGGTAAAATTGTCCACCATAGGCTTTCCCTGGACCTTGATCACACTGCCGAGCTTTACGTTCTCAAGAATCGGTTTTGCATCCTTATTTTCCAAAAAACGGCTGACCCGGACAGAGGATTGATTATCGGTCATATCAAAATTGATGACCCATGCATTACGCTTGGAAAGCTCCTTGTGCTCAATGTTGAACACCTTTCCTTCCACGATCACAGTGCCCATATTCAGGTCCAACTCCTGCATAGAAACTGTGTTTCCCTTAAATGGCTTTCCATAGAAGGCACTGCTCTGCTGCACAGACTGTTCTTTTGCAGTGGCAGGCGCACCGGCTTTGGGTAGGCCCTCCAGCAAAGACCCCCGCATTTTTTCCATGGCATCAAACAGGGCCTGCCCCTCCAGGCTCTCCCCCTGGCGGATCTCAATTTCTACCGGAGTACCAAACCGCTGCCGGAGCTGGTTCACTACTTGAGGCAGGCACTCCGTAAGGATCTGCTTTCCATTCGCCAGAAGCTGAACGGTCAGCTTTTGCCCTTCCCATGACCACTGGGCCCCCGCAAGACTACCTCTGGCCATGGACTCCTGAACTACAAATAGGCCCATCAGTTCCTCCGGCTCGATTCTATGAAGCTGATGGGCAGGATGGGTAGCTGTCAGCTCCAGCGCCCGCAGGCCGTATATGGCACAGATTTCAGCTGATGCCCGGTCTAACAGTCTTTTCGGGACGTACTGCTCCATATGTACCACCACCGACACAGCACCCCTTACCGGGTCGATATCTGCAGCAACAATGACCGCCTGAGACAGAACCTGCTGCAGGTCCTCAGGCGGCACATAGTCCGGAAACATATTCAAAAACAACACTTGATTGTCCATAGCTTCCTCTGATCGTTTTTATAGTGTCTCGATTCTCTCCAGCAAAGCAGGCAGCAATTGGTCATAAGATAGTTTTTCGATCTGCTTGCCCTTCTCAAACAGCATGCCGCAACCGTCGCCGCCGGCAATGCCGATATCTGCCTCCCGGGCTTCCCCGGGCCCGTTCACAATACAACCCATAACCGCCACAGTGATGGGCTTTTGACAGTCCCTCAATGCTTCATCCACCTGATTGACAAGACCGATTAGATCGATCTTGGTCCGGCCGCAGGTAGGGCAGGAAATAATATTCACGCCTTCTTTCCGCAGGCCCGCTGCCTTTAAGATATCCTTGGCGGCATAGATCTCCTCTACAGGGTCATCCGTCAAACTCACACGAATGGTATCACCAATCCCATCCAGCAGCAATGCCCCGATGCCCATAGCGGATTTCATCAAGCCCATCCGTACAGGGCCAGTTTCCGTGACACCGATATGGATCGGATAGTCACACTTTTCCCGAAACAGCCGGGCTGCTGCCACCATGGTGGGTACTGAGGAGGACTTCATGGATACACAAGTATCATAAAACCCATTCCTTTCCAGCAGCTCCAAATGCTGAAACGCGCTCTCCACCAAGGCCTCAGCCGTGGGATGGCCGTATTTTTCCAACAGCTTCTTATCAAGGCTGCCCCCGTTAACACCAATGCGGATGGGAATTTTCTTTTCCTTGCAGGCATCTACCACAGCCCGCACCCTATCTTCCCCGCCGATATTGCCAGGATTAATTCGTATTTTGGAAGCGCCGCCCTCTGCGGCAGCGATCGCCAGCTTATAATCAAAATGGATATCCGCAACCAGCGGCATAGGAGAATCCTTGCATATTTCCGCAAAGGCTTTAGCCGATTCCATATCCGGCACAGCCAGACGAGCAATCTGACAGCCCGCAGTTTTTAGCTGTTTCAGTTGAGCAAGAGATCCTTCCACATCCGTGGTTCTTGTATTGAGCATGGACTGAATCACAACCGGTGCACCACCACCAATAGGAATCCCGCCCACTTTGATCTGTCTTTTCATAATATTTACCCCTTAAAGATGGCAAAAATATCCTTAAACAAAATCAGTGCCATCAGGATCAGCAGGAGAATCATACCCACCCCATGGATATAACCCTCATACTTGGGATCCAGCTTTCTTCTTGTTACTTTTTCAATACCTGTAGTCAATAGAAGCCCTACAATCCGCCCGCCGTCCAGTGCGGGAATCGGAAGCAGATTCATTACTGCCAGATTCACCGCGATCATGCCGCCGAAGGACAGCATATTCAGCAGTGCGGTCTTAACAGAATCAGAAGCACTGGCTACATCGGACATAATCTGCACAATACCAACAGGACCAGCCATATCCTGAACGCCCGCTTTTCCCGTCAGCAGCATCTGCAAACTTAGCCGCACCATCCGCACATTATCAATCGTGACATTCCAGATATTGTCAAGCTTGCCCCAAAAGCCTACCTCCCGGGCTTGCCCAAAACCGAACCCGTAATGCAGGTATTCCTGTCCGTTCTCATTCACATGGGTATGTGCCATTGTCAGATCCTTCCGCACAAGCCGTTCGCCGTCCCGCAGCACGACAACATCATGCTTGATAGTCGGGTTCAACTCCAGGATCATGGAGATATCGTTGTTCAGGTATATTTTTTCCCCATCCAGTTCCAAAATCCGGTCCCCTAATTGCAGCCCTTCCTCACTGTTAAACAGGCAGCAATCTGTAAATTGCGTAATCACCGGATCTGTCACTTTATTGATTGGCAAGTACAGTATTGTAAAAATCAACAGTCCTGTCAAGAAATTCATAAAAGCACCTGCAGCCAAAATGATCAGCCGTTTCCACCAGGATGCCTTCTGAAAGGATCGGGGGTTATCGGTATCCGCATCCTCACCTTCCATGGCGCAATAACCGCCAAACGGGATACAGCGAATTGAATACAGCGTCTCTCCCACCTGCTTTTTAAACAGTGCCGGACCCATAAACATGGCAAATTCATTGACCTGCACGCCAAACATTTTGGCTGTGAGAAAATGGCCGAGCTCATGAATGAAAATCAGCAAGCTAAAAAGAAGGATCGCAAAAATAATGGTCATAATATTCCTCGCTCAATTTAAAATTGCCGCAGGTTCAATGACCGCGCACTGCAATGCGGGCCTGACGATCGGCTTCCAAAATTTGCTCCAACGTAGGGCTTTGAATAAACGGAACAGAATCCACTGCCTTGGAAACCAATTCATAGATATCATAAAATCCAATCTTATCCGCCAAAAACAAAGCCACTGCTTCTTCATTAGCGCCATTCATCACCGGACAGGCTGTGCCACCGGCCCTAGCACAGGCACGGGCCAAAGCCAGACACGGAAACGCCTCCATATCCGGTTTTGCAAAGGTTAACGGACCGCAGGTAAGAAGATCCAGTGGTTCTACCAGGCAGGATGTCCGCTCTGGATAGGTCATTGCCAGTTGAATCGGCAACCGCATATCCGGGCTACCCAATTGGGCCATCACCGCGCCGTCTGTAAATTCCACCATGGAATGAACAATACTCTGCCGATGAATCACCACATCCACCTGCTCCAAAGGCATGTCGTACAGCCGCATGGCCTCAATCACTTCCAGGCCTTTATTCATCAGGGTGGCGCAGTCAATAGTGATCTTCGCACCCATTTTCCAATTGGGATGCTTTAAGGCATCCGCTTTTGTCACTACACCCAGTTCCTCTCTGGATTTTCCATAAAAAGGGCCCCCTGAGCAAGTAAGAATGATACGCTTGACTTCCCGTCGATCCCGAGAACCCATTAAGCACTGAAAAATAGCCGAGTGTTCAGAATCTACAGGAATAATTTCCGTACAATATTTTTTCGCTTCCGCCATCACCAGTTCACCGGCGCAGACCAGTGTTTCCTTGTTAGCAAGACCAATCCGCTTTCCCTGACGAATAGCGGCAAGCGTAGGCTTTAAGCCTACCATCCCCACAACTGCGGTGATTACACAGTCTGCTTCCGGAATAACTGCCGCTTCAATCAGTCCATCTTCGCCCCATGCAACCCGGATTTCCCTGTCCGAAAGCGCAGTCTTCAGTTTCTCTGCAGCCTCTTGGGTAGCCATCACAGCAAGCTTGGGACGGTATTTCCGGCACTGCTGTGCCATCCGCTCCACACTGGTGCCGGCAGTCAGCGCCGCCACAGGCAATCCAAGCTGATCGATCACATCCAGGCTCTGCCGGCCGATCGAACCGGTGGAGCCCAATATACTTACACATTTTACCATATCATTTCACCACTACCGGGATCAGCAGCATAAATGCCTCTGTCAATGGCGCTACCACGCTCATGGAATCAAACCTATCCAAGATACCGCCGTGCCCGGGGATTAGATTGCCATAGTCCTTGATGCCGGTTTGCCGTTTAATAGCTGAAAAGCTCAGGTCTCCGAATACTGCCGCCAGAGATCCCAGCAAGCCGTAAACCAGCGCATAGATGTAATTCATCTGGAAACCAAAACCCAAATCCAGCACCATACAGTAGATCAGCATACCCAATATTGCCCCAAGTACGCCACCTATTACTCCCTCAACGGTCTTATTAGGGCTGATCACCGGGGCCAGCTTATGTTTTCCAAACGCACGGCCTGCAAAGTATGCCCCGGTGTCCGACAAAAACGCCAGCACAAAGGGGATCAGTATCAGAAAGCGGCCGTTTTCACAGCTGCGCAGGCGAACCAGCGCCGTTAGCATAAAAGGAATTAGCAAGCCGCCTGCAAAGCAGACCATCAATTTCTCATAAGGAATCTTCCCCTTGGATGCCAGCAGTTCTCCATACAGCACTGCCGCAAACGCAAGAACTCCAATCAGCATGGCCGGATAAGATAGGCCAAAACAGCTCCATAGTGCTGTTAAAAATGCCACGACAACAGTATAGACGATCAAACGGGGCTGTTTGACCAGTCCGGTTCCCCACAGCAGCTCATAAGCGCCAATCGCTGCCATCAATCCAAACAAAATACCGGTATACACCGCAGGCAGCACCAGCACAACCAGCAGCAGAAGCGGCAGCAGTGCAGCGGCTGCAATAATACGGGTCTTCATTTCTATACGCCTCCAAACCGACGATTCCGCCGGTGATATTCCGCAATGGCCGCATCCAGATCCTTAGCCTGGAAGTCAGGCCACAAAACATTCAAAAATACATACTCTGAATAAGCAGACTGCCACAGCAGGAAATTGCTGGTACGCATCTCTCCGGATGGACGGATGATCAGCTCCGGATCCGGTACATCCGCAGAGTACAAATAAGAAGACAGCATTTCCTCTGTCAGCTCCTCCGGCTTCCGCTTACCCGATGCCACATCCTGCGCAAAGGCTCTGGTGGCATTCACGATTTCATCCCGACCACCATAGTTGAGGCAGAAGTTAACCTGCACCTCGCCGAATCCCGCAGAGCGGGCTTCCGCATCCCGACACAGCTTTTGCAACTCCGGACTCAGTCGGCTCAGATCTCCAAAGAATTTAAAACGCACATGGTTTTTTTCCATGTCCCGTAAAGCTTCATCCAAATATTTGCCAAGTAGTTTCATAATTCCGGTTACTTCCTCAACAGAGCGCTTCCAGTTCTCTGTGGAAAATGCATATACCGTCAAATGCTCAACACCCAATGTACGGCAGTAGTTAGCCGTTCTGCGAAAGGCCTCCGCGCCCGCGGCATGACCGGCTGTCCGGGGCAGACCGCGCTTTTTCGCCCAGCGGCCGTTGCCGTCCATAATAATAGCAATATGGCGGGGTACTTGCTTCGCGTTGTCGGCCATATTACCACCTCTTTCTGATAAATTTACAATAACACATTGGGGGCGCAAGCGCCCCCAATCCAAACTCAGATCGCCATCAGTTCCTTTTCCTTGACAGCTAGGGCTTCGTCAACCTTCTTGATATTCTTATCCAGCATATCCTGCAGGTCTTTTTCTGCCTTCTTCTGCTCGTCCTCAGTGATTTCAGAATTCTTCTTCAGCTTCTTTACATAGTCCATGCCGTCCCGGCGGATGTTCCGCATTGCCACCTTGGCCTCTTCGGCATACTTCTTCACCTGCTTGGCCAGATCCTTACGGCGCTCTTCGGTAAGCTGGGGGAAGATCAGACGGACAACCCGGCCATCGTTCTGCGGATTGATGCCCAGATCGCTTGCCTGAATTGCCTTCTGAATATCCGTCAGCAGCTTGGTATCCCAGGGGGAGATCACCAGCGTACGGGCATCGGGAGAAGAGATGGTAGCAACACCGTTCAGGGGTGTCTCACTACCATAATATTCAACGGTGATCCGGTCCAGAACCTTGGCATTGGCTCGGCCCGCGCGTACAGCGCCAAACTCCTCACTCAGGTGCTCCAGTGCCTTTTCCATTCTTCTTCCGTATTCCTTAAAATCAACACTCATTGGTCAGTCCTCCTTAAAACTTGTTTTTCACGGTGGTTCCGATCTCCTCACCGCGAACCACACGCACAATACTGTTTTCCTCTGCCAGTCCAAAGCAAACAAGGGTCATATCATTATCCATGGCCAAGGTCATGGCTGTGGAATCCGTTGCCTTCAGATGCTGGGCAAGGACCTGGTCATAAGTAAGCTTGGTATACTTCACCGCGGCAGGGTCCTTGGCCGGGTCAGCAGAATAGATCGCATCCACATTTTTCGCCATCAGGATCGCATCCGCCTCGATCTCCACGCCCCTCAGCACCGCGCCGGTATCCGTGGAGAAATAGGGATTGCCTGTACCCGCCGCGAAAATGACCACTTTCCCCTCGTTCAGGTAGCGGTTTGCGGTATCTCTGGTAAAATACTCGGCAAATTTGTTCATTTCCACCGCTGTCAGCACGCGGGCATCCAACCCGTGCTGCTCTAGCACGTCCGCTACCGCGATGGCGTTCATCACCGTGGCCAGCATGCCCATTGCATCCGCATGGGACCGCTGCAGCTTCCCCTCGCCGTTTTTCACACCCCGCCAGAAGTTGCCGCCGCCGATGACCAGGCCTACCTGAACACCCATGCCGACACACTCCTTGATGGATTCGCAAACCCCGTGGATCTTGGAAAAATCCAGTCCAAAGCCGTCACCCCGGGCAGTCTTTTCTCCCAGCGCCTCACCGCTGACCTTTAACAGGATGCGTTTGTACTTGATCTCAGACAAAACACTTCACTCCTCTCTATCATCCCCTATTTTATAATAAGACAGCCAAATTGACAACCACAAATTCACAAAAATCGCAAAATGTTTTCCTAAAATTCATAAACAGCCATCAAATTGTGGATTACATTTTGTAAAACACCCTTTAGCATCTTGCTCTGTAAGAATCATTTAACTATCGTATTGTCAATTTAAGCAAATCTTCGTGGTTTTGCATGATTGTATTTGACATTTTTACTATTATTTAGTATAATTAACATGAAAAATATATAATTGACATGGAGGTTTAATATTATGCGTAGATTATATATCCTTATATCAACTATGCTTCTCATTCTGATCCTCACCGGCTGCGGTTGCAAGCACGAATGGCAAGAAGCGAACTGCACCAACCCCAGAACTTGCGTATTATGCCAAGAGACAGAGGGCGAATCTTTGGGGCACTCCTGGTCAGCGGCGACCTGCCTGCTACCGGAAACCTGTTCAAGATGTCAAGAAACCAAGGGAGAAGCCTTAGGCCATAGTTGGCTGGACGCTACCTGTACACTTCCAAAGCGGTGTGAAAACTGCACTGTGACTGAAGGCGAAGCAATTGGCCATAGCTGGTCTGAAGCCACCTGCGATCTGCCTGAAACCTGTTCTGTATGCCAAGAAACGAACGGCGCTCCACTGGGTCATACTTGGGCAGCCGCTACCTGTACAACACCCAAGACCTGTGAGGTCTGCAGTGCAACTGATGGCGAAGCGAAAGGCCATAGCTGGCAGCCTGCCACCTGCACAACTGCAGAAGCGTGCGCTACCTGCCACGAAACAAAGGGCAACCCATTAGGACATCAGTGGCAGGAAGCAACAACAGAAGCCCCCAAGACCTGTTCCAGATGCAAAACAACAGAAGGCTCTAAAATTGTTACAGATTCCCGCTTCACCACTGCAGCGAGCAAGCATCTGCATGGTCGTTGGTCCAGCGATGTGGTTATGACTCCAGAAATGTTGGGAACGACCGGATATTTTGATGGTTTAAACTGCACGCTGTATTACAATTTCCATAATGACGGCAAGCTAACCGCCTCTATGAAAGCCCATAATTTCGACGCACTTGAAGAAGCACTGGTAAAGATGCGCATCGATGCTCTGTATGCGGAATTTCAGAATTCCTACGGATTTGATAAGGAATCCGCTAATGCTGCGATGAAGCAAGCATACGGAGTGACGGTGGAGGAACATTCCGCAGCTTACATAGAATCACTGAATCTGAAAACGCTATACAACTTCACTTATGAAGAAGTTTATTATGTGCGCGACAACCAGATCTATACGGCCAGCAGTTGGAATGATAGTTTTGATAGCAGTGCCTATACCCTGAATAATGGCGTACTGATTATCGAGAATGATGTTTGGGAAGAGAGCAGCGAACCACTGCAGTGGAAGCGCGCATAATCGAGCAAAAAGCGGCAAGGTATAAGCCTTGTCGCTTTTAATCTATTGAATCTCAAGCCCCTTTATATGCACTTTCAGTTTTTCATTACAGAATATTCCCGATTGCCAGTTGCAAAAAGCAGTGAAATGGGTTATAATATTTGGGAATTTTAGCAAAAGAGAGGTTCGATACGATGGCTGAAATCACTGAGAGCAAGAATTTCATCCACGCCTTTATTGAAGAGGATATCGCCGAGGGCGGCCGCTACGCAGGAAAGACCGTCCACACCCGGTTTCCGCCGGAACCCAACGGCTACCTGCATATTGGCCACTGCAAGGCCCTGATCATTGACTTTGGCACTGCTGAGAAGTTCGGCGGCCTGTGCAACCTGCGGATGGACGACACCAACCCCACCAAAGAGGATGTGGAGTTTGTGGAAGCCATTAAAGAGGACATTCATTGGCTGGGCTTTGACTGGGGAGACCGGTTCTACTATGGCTCTGACTATTTTGAAAAGGACTACGAGTACGCTGTTGAGCTGATCAAAAAGGGTTTGGCCTACGTATGCGAGCTGACCCCGGAGCAGTTTAAGGAATACCGGGGCGATCTGAACACCCCCGCCATCTCCCCCTATCGGGATCGGCCTATTGAGGAAAGCCTGGACCTGTTTGCCCGGATGCGGGCCGGTGAATTTGAGGACAACAAATACACCCTGCGGGCCAAGATCGACTTAGCCTCCGGCAACTTCAACATGCGTGACCCGGTCATCTACCGGATCCGCCACATGCACCATCACCGTCAGGGCGACAAGTGGTGTATCTACCCCATGTACGACTTTGCCCACCCCATTCAGGACGCGCTGGAGGGCATTACCCACAGCCTGTGTTCTCTGGAATTTGAGAACCACCGCCCCCTGTACAACTGGGTGGTTGAAAACGTGTCCGTCCCCCATCACCCCCGGCAGATTGAGTTTGCCCGCCTGGGCATTGACCACACGGTGCTTTCCAAACGAAAGCTGAGAGCACTGGTAGAAAACGGCAATGTCTCCGGTTGGGACGATCCCCGGATGCCCACTCTGTGCGGTCTGCGCCGCCGGGGCTACACTCCTGCCTCCATTCGCAATTTCTGTGACCGGGTAGGTGTTGCGAAGAGTCCCAATACCATTGAGTTTGCCTTCTTGGAGCACTGCCTGCGGGAAGATCTGAACGAAACAGCTCAGCGCGTGATGGCAGTTCTGAAGCCTGTAAAGCTGACCATTACCAACTACCCTGAAGGACAGTCCGAAATCTTTCAGGTGGAGAACAACCCCAACGACCCGGAAGCGGGCACCCGAGATGTGACCTTCTCCCGGAATCTTTGGATCGAAGCAGACGATTTTCTGGCCGAGCCTGTACCCAAATACAAGCGTCTTTATCCGGACGGACCTGAGTGCCGCCTGAAAGGTGCTTATGTGATCCAGTGTACCGGTTGTGTCAAAGATGAAAATGGCAATGTAGTAGAAGTACTGGCCACCTACGACCCCAATTCCAAGGGCGGTGACCCCGCCGACGGGCGCAAAATCAAGGGTGCAACAATCCACTGGGTAGACGCGGACAACTGTGTGGACGCGGAGGTCCGCCAGTATGCCAACCTGTTTGACGATCCCGACCCGGATGCCGCCGGTAAGGACTTCATGGCCTGCCTAAATCCCAACTCTCTGGAGATCCTAACAGGCTGTAAAGCGGAAAAGAGCTTGGAAAACGCCAAGGCACCCGCTTCCTACCAGTTTATGCGCTTGGGCTACTTCTGCCCAGACAGCAAGGATTCTGCCCCCGGTCATCTGGTATTCAATCGCTCCGTCAGCCTGAAGGACAGCTTCAAGCCCGGAAAATAAACCGTATTTAAAATGGGCGCGTTGCAAAATGAAGCAACGCGCCCTTTTACTTACCTGCGAAATAGAAAATTTGTATTTCTCGGGTTGTTATTTCAACGCTCCTGTAGGGGAGTGTCTTGATCCTCCCCTACAATGGGCGATACGAAACGGAATGATAAACTGAAATTTGACTTTTGCAACAGTCCCATTTTGTTATTTCTTTTCCTTGATCTGGGCCTGCAGGTGCATAGACAGCACTGCCAAAGATGTGGCCATATTTTCATTCTGGACCAAAATATTGTCCGGCACATCCAGGTGGACAGGGGCAAAATTCCAAACTGCCTTGATGCCATTTTCGATCAGCTTTTCGCAGACCTCCTGGGCATGTTTTGCCGGTACGGTAACAATGCCCATCAACACATTATGGCTTCGGCAAAAGCTTTCAAGCTGAGAAATCGGATAGATTGGCTTTCCGTCCTCTGTCTGCTCAGCAGCAGGCAACACATCAAAGGCTGCCAGAATGTTCAGACCATAGGCCTCAAAGCCGCTATAACCCAAAAGCGCCTGCCCCAGCTTACCAGCGCCCACCAGGATCGCATCTGTGGTGTTATCATAGCCCAAAAACTGGCTGATGTCTTCGATCAGCCGCTCCCGCAGATAGCCGATCTTTGGCCGTCCCCCATCACAGACCAATGCCAAATCTTTTCGAACCTGCACCTCACCCATACCCAGGGCATTGGCCAATGCAGTGGCAGAAATATAGGTAGCACTGCCCTCCGGTAAACTTTTCAGGTAGGACAAGTATCCAGGCAGCCGCTTCAGTACAGATTTGGAAATCTCTTTTCGTTCCATGTTTTGTCCTCTTTCGGTACATTTTCTTATCGATATGATTTTTTATCGATTATACCATGGAAAATGCAGGAATTCAAGGGGAAACTTTACACACAACTGGTCTGCCGTAGGATTTCTTTACGCAGACGCTGCATAATCCGCTTTTCCAGTCGAGAAATATAGGACTGAGATATTCCCATTTTCTGCGCCACTTCCTTTTGCGTCAGCTCCTGATGACCCTCCAAACCGAAGCGCATATATACAATCTCCCGCTCTCGGTCCGGTAGTTCCCGCACCGCCTGGCGCAGCAAACACAGATCCACATCATCCTCCAGCGGACGCAAAATTATATCCTCATCCGTTCCCAAAATATCCGACAAGAGCAACTCATTGCCGTCGTAATCCATATTGATCGGTTCGTCCAGCGATACCTCTGCTTTCTGATTTGCAATCTTGCGAATGTGCATGAGGATCTCGTTTTCAATACAACGGGAGGCATATGTTGCAAGTTTGATATTCTTATCCCTTCGATAGGTACTGATAGCCTTGATAAGCCCAATTGTTCCGATTGAGATCAGATCCTCCAGATTCACCCCAGTGTTTTCAAATCGCCTGGCTATGAACACCACCAGCCGCAGATTTCGCTCGATGAGCTGCTGCTTTGCTGTCTCATCTCCCTGTTCCAACGCTTCCAGCGCTTCCTGTTCATCTGTCCCCTTTAAGGGTGGCGGCAGCACATCCGCGCCGCCTATGTAATAAACGCTTTGCGTTCGAATCAAACCGAGTTTCGCCAAGATTGTAAATAGTTTTTGTATCATGCCGCTCCTCCTGTCAATGCCTGATATGCCCCCTCCGGACTAAGTCCCTCTGGCGCAAATGCTACCAACGAGCTACCCTGCCATGCGCCGATCTTGACCCGCGGCAGCTTCATAGCTAGCAGCAAGCCTGCCTCCTGCCCCACTGTGCGGTAGGGAATCAGACGCAGCCCCGGTAATATCCCCACTGATTCCACCGGTGTTTTTAATTGCTGCACTGTTAACCCCGTAAGCTGCTGCGCCACATCTGCTCCTACCACAAGCACCTGTCCTCCGGTAATAGGATCACGTAACGTATTGCCGGTATCCCGCAGAGCCGTCAGCCGTATCCGTTTGTCTCCATAAGAAAGCTCCACCGGCACATAACTGTGCCAGTCAATCTTCCCGCGAAATCCTACGGCGCACAGAAGAAACACGCATACAGCAGATGCCACCACAGACAAGAAACCGTGGCTGTTGAGCCCCAATGCTACACCGCCCAGCGCCATACTGAGCAGTGCAAACAGGATGCCCCGGCGCAAAGCACTTTTTGAAAATCCAAAAGCAATGCATGCCATCAGGCCCAGGCTAACTGTACGCCACAGGGTGTTCCCTAAAAAGGCAAAACCGGGGATCAGACACGCGCCGGCATAAATCCCGCCCAACGCAGCACCAAGCGCAGCCCTGCCAAACAGAGGCGGATAGCCGCACAACCGATTTGTCCCTAACAGCAGCAAGAAGTCTACCAAGAAATTCAAAAGAATCACCAGATCCAGATATATCGTCATTCTTGTCCCCCCTTCATATTTGCCAATCGGCTGTGTGCACTCAGTATACGGCCTGGCATCAAAAAAAGCCGTCGCACAGCGCAGGCAGTCCATCCCCAGAAATCGGCCTATCCCCCGGCAGCTTCCCCCCTCGCCCCAAGGAAAAGAAAAAATGCGGCAGCTGAATCCGTCAGCTGCCGCTTGAATCTGTCGATGGATTTTCTTCCCGGATCACCTGGCGGATGTTTTTTTCCGCCTTGAATCGGGGTGTCATCACCTCATGGCCACACCCTAAACACCGCAGGCGAAAATCCGCTCCGGTCCGCAGGACCCGCCAACGCTTCTCCCCGCAAGGGTGGGACTTCTTCATTATCAAAATATCTTCTAGTCTGATATCCATATTACTTCCCCTTGATCGCATCCCAATACTGCTTCGCCGCCTGCTCCACCTTGTTGGAGCCATATTCATAATAGCGGGTATTCACCAATTCATCCGGTAAATATTGCTGCCGAACCCAGTGGTTTGGATAATCGTGAGGATACAGGTATCCCTGCTCCCGCTCCATAGTGTAGGAGTCCGCATGGACATTCTGCAAATGTCTGGGAAAACTCCCACTCCTGCCCTTTCGGACATCTGCCAATGCCGCATCCAAGGCAATATGACCAGAATTAGACTTAGGACAAGTGGCCATCAGCACCGCCGCATCCCCTAACGGAATCCGCGCCTCAGGCATGCCCAGCATTAGCGCCATATCTACGCAGGACTTAACAATGGGAATAATCATAGGATAGGCAAGGCCCACGTCTTCTGCCGCAATCACCATCAGCCTGCGGCAAGCGGACTGCATCTGACCAGCCTCCAACAGCCGTGCCAGGTAGTGACAGGCAGCATCCGGGTCAGAACCGCGGATGGATTTTTGCAAAGCAGACAGCAGATCGTAGTGATTGTCCCCATCCCGGTCTGCCCGCATGGCGCTTTTCTGGGTCACGGTCATTGCGTCCTCCAGAGTAAGTGTCAGCTTCTCCCCCTCCGGCATGCCAGCAGAGAATAGCACCTCCACTGCGTTCATAGCCTTCCGCAGATCGCCGCCACAGGCACTTGCGATGTATTCCAGTGCGCCCTCCTCTGGCTGAGCCCGCAGATCCGTCCGCTCCTCCAGATAGGAAACTGCCCGTTTTACCGCCTGCAAAGCAGCAGATGCGGAGATTTGTTTAAATTCAAAAATTGTGGAGCGGCTTAAAATTGCGTTGAATACATAGAAATAGGGGTTTTCTGTGGTAGATGCAATCAGGGTAATCTTCCCGTTTTCAATATATTCCAGCAGGGACTGCTGTTGTTTTTTATTGAATGACTGAATCTCATCTAAATACAACAGCACCCCATTGGGGGCCATAAAGGTATCCAACTGCGCCACAATATTTTTAATATCCGCTGTGGATGCTGTAGTAGCATTTAATTGGTATAGCGTCCGGTTAGTCTGCTTGGCAATGATGTTGGCAACAGTTGTCTTGCCTGTGCCGCTTGGGCCGTAGAAGATCATATTGGGAATCTTTCCCGAATCGATCAGGCGGCGAAGCACCGCGCCCTTGCCCAAAATATGCTCCTGTCCGAAAACCTGATCCAATTCTGTGGGCCGCAGCAGATCTGCTAAAGGCTGATACATAAGCCGCTCCTTTCCTGTGTTTTTACCAGTATAACATAAAAAGAGGAGAATTGCACTATAAAATTTTAAGGGTGCATTGCTTCATTTTTGCAATGCACCCTTGGATTTTAAAAGGTTGCCACATCCGGGTCGGCAGGCGCTGCCGGCTCTACACTGATTGCCGTGAGCACCGGGCCAAGCTCCCCCTGATACAGAGGATGGTTTTCCGCGGTAATCTTTGCCGTTACCATAACCCAATCTCTAGGCTTCAGCCCCTTGCTTTCAGTGTACTTACAGGGAATACCGCAGAACTGGATATCATCCACACAGCAAGTCATCACAAACCGGCCGGGAGCAAACATATTGTTCTTATCCCGGCGCAGCATAGCCACCTGCCCCTTAAACCGGACAGTCTTACCATCATATTTCTGGGCTTCTTCAGTCACATCCCGATACCACAGGGCAAAATCCTCGTCCTTCACTTGGATAATCGGTGCATGAATATCAAAGGGTAGCGGATCCTGAATATCATCAAACGCGGTAGTCCCATCGGTGTAATCATACAGGATATCCATACGCCGGTTGGCCGCCCGCACCAACTTGTGCAGATGCATTGTATCCGTTCCGGATGCCAGTCGGTTAAATACCACCATCTGGCCGCCTACCAGTTTATCCATGACCAGGTTGCGCATATTCGCATTGTAGGCCATAATGGTGGTGGCATCGGCAAACATGACCTCCTGCGCCACTGCCCAATCATCCGGGAAGCGACTGTACAGGTCGCCCACAAACTGCATACCATTCAGCTCCGCAACCACCCGCTGGGCTTTATACTTCTTTACCAATGCCTGAAGGGTCTTTGTGGTCACAGACTGTTGGTCCAACACTTCCAGATATACATTTTTATGGGGATATGTGGAGAAATCATATTCCTCCTCTCCCTCTTCGAATACCAGCAGCAGCGTCCGCTCACCAGCATTAAAGCGAGGATCTTCTAATGTTTCCTGAATAAATTTGGTTTTGCCTGAATCCAGGAAGCCAGTAAACACATAAACCGGTATCTGTGTCATACTTACACCCCAAACAGCTTAGCAACAGCCGCTTCGTCCAATTGAGCGCCGATCACGCACAATTTACCGGTAACCGCCGCTCCGCCGCTGCGAACATTGGCTTCGCCGGGTACAAAATCAAAATGAAGCCAGCCGCCGTCTGCGCATGGCACAATTCCCTTGGCCCGCAGAATCATGCCGTATCTGCCGGTATCCAGGCAGTGCAGGGCCGCTTCGATCTGGGCCACGGTAAACTTTTTTGTCGTTTCCACTCCCCAAGAAGCAAAGACCTCATCGGCGTGGTGATGGTGATGCTCCCCATGATCATGGCCGCAGCTGCAGTGACCATCATGATGATGTTCTTCGTGGTCATGGTGATGACAGCAATGCTCCCCATCCTCATGGTGATTATGGTGTTCATGCCCATGATTGTGACAGCAGTGATGCTCGTCCGCTTCATGGTCATGGTCGTGATGATGACAACAGTGATGCCCTTCCTTGTGATGATGCGCGTCCTCATCGTGATGATGGCAGCAGTGGTGCTCCTCCCTATCATCATGGTGATGCCCACAGCAATGGTGCTCACTATCCGCATGGTGATGATGTTCTTCCTCCATCTTAGCCAGCTCAGATGCCAAGGATGTCTTACCCTCCATTGCTTCCAAAAGCTGTGCACCGGTTAACTCATTCCAGGGGGTAGTAACAATGGTTGCCAATGCATTTCGCTCTCGGAGCATTGCAACTGCCGCATTCAGCTTTTCCTGCCCGATCGCATCGGTGCGAGAAAGGATGATGGTGGACGCTGTCTCAACCTGGTTGTTGTAAAACTCACCAAAGTTCTTCATATAAACCTTGACCTTACTTGCGTCCACTACAGCTACCGTAAAGCCAAGTTTTACTGA
Source organism: Faecousia sp. (assembly GCA_045577355.1). GTDB lineage: Bacteria > Bacillota > Clostridia > Oscillospirales > Oscillospiraceae > Faecousia. Next base: position 27,353 of record JAZNIG010000026.1, read on the forward strand.
ATCGTCCGTTACTTTCTCCACAGCAGCAATCACATCAGACAGCTTGCCTACGCCGGAAGGCTCGATCACGATCCTGTCCGGAGCATAATCCTCAATAACTTGGGTCAGAGCCCGGCCAAAATCACCTACCAGGCTACAGCAGATACAACCGGAATTCATCTCCGTGATGTTCACGCCTGCCTCCTGAAGAAAGCCGCTGTCAATACCGATCTGGCCAAATTCATTTTCGATCAGCACCAATTTTTGGCCCGCATAGGCCTCTTTGATCATTTTTTTGATCAGAGTAGTTTTGCCAGCGCCCAAAAAACCGGAATAGATATCAATTGTCATTTTAACACACCTTCTGTATTGGATATTTTATGTATTATAGCACCGAATCCAGAAGATTACAAGTTAAAAAAGTTGAGTTCCTCGACAGCATTCTCTTGCATTTCCCGTATTACCCGGGTTAATTTATATACTGGCGGACATTCTCCCCGAATGCGACAAACCGCCACTGCCGCTGCGCGTCTCCCACGCAGCGGCAGTAACTTTTGAGGATCAAATTCATGCATTAAGTGTAAAGATATTGCAACATCCCCATGCATACCTCTGTTGTTTTATATCCTCATAGCTTATGAAATTGGGATCAACAGTATCCGCTTGGGATCCGGTTCGTCCGTCAATTGATTGGCTTCCCGGATAGCCTTCACAGTGGAGCCAGATCTTTTGGCAACATCCCATAGCTTATCTTCCCCCACTGCGCGTAAAATCAAACTAGGTCTATTCGGATCGGGCTCGGTCATTTCCCCCAACTCCAACGCTATTACCATTGGGATCCCTTGCTGCGCACTGGCTGTAGTCTGCAACAACACATCCGCCCGCAGATCCACCTTCCCGCCCCCAAGACTGGCCTGAGGCCTTCCGCTGGGACTGACCGTTGCTTCCATTTGGGTCCCTTCCCCGGCGCTTAGACTCCAACTTTCCTCCCATCGAGGTGCAGCGCTTTGAAGAACATCCTCACTATCATACCATAGCATCTGGAACTGCCCCGGCAGCTCCACCTCCATACCTTGATCACTGCGCAGCAGCCGTGGGTGATCCGGATAAAATGAAACATCTACTATCCGGCCCCCTTCTGACTCTACCGTCTGTTCCGCATGAATCGTTTGACTGTTCTCCTCCAAAATTAAGGGTACCTGTTGGGACTCTGTTTTGGCCGTAACTGTACGCCGAGGACTGTAAGCATCCTCAACCACTTCCACCACTGTCCTATCGCAGATCACATACTGCCCGGTCAGTCCCGCTTTCATATTTAGTTTGCCTTCTCCATCCGTATCCAGTTCCAGACTTGTCACAGCCAGCGACACCTTCGCTGTAGCATCCTGATCGTAGTCGTTATCTAATTCTGAATACTGAGAGAATGGCAATTCAAAATCCCAACTATGCAGTCCTCCGTCAACCGCTTGATAAAGAACATGAAGAATCGCCGCACCGCGAAATACCGCCTTACTACCCATGACCTTTTGATCAATCAACTCCGGCTGCAATTCATAACGGATCGGTTTTTCCATCGCAGGCGCAGAGCCGGGCAGTGAAAACTCCTCTTCCAGCATAAAGGTTTTCTCCCCCGCTTCTCTGGGAACACGCAGAGGATAGGCACTTTTCAGCACCTGCACATCCTCCGGAAGCTCATCCGGCATATACAGCGCCATTTCACCCGGCATCATTGCCTCTCCCAGTACACCGACCGAGGCTCGGACCATTAACTTTCTTGCTGAGGTACTTCTTGCGTCTACACTCCGCAGCAGACAGCTCGCTCCGATCGAACCGTCCCGCTCCGTGTCTGGAAACTCCCATTTCATCTGAAAAGGAATCCAAGTATCAACGCACTGGACCTGTCCCCCGTCTTCCGGAGCATAAAGCACCCAGGCCATGACTCCACAGGAAACACTCATGCCGCCGCTCCGCCATTCCTTACCCCGCAGCAATACCTGCCCCCAAGCCCCCAGTACGCGCCCAATATCCGGCATCCCATCCCCCAAGCGTACCTCCTGTGTCTGTTCTTGGTTTTGAACTTCCCGTTTTACACGCTGCAGGCAGGGACATACTGTTTTACGAAACTGCAACTCCAAACGAATCACTCCTTATCACAGCTTAGCTACTGAACTATATTCCAGGGAGGACAGGTTTATACCAGGTCTATCCTCTTTTCTTGCACATCCCGCCGCCTATAATGATTGCGACAAACCCAAAACAGTGGCAAAAAAATCCGCCTTCCAACCAAAGTCCCACCAGCACACCCAATCCAAACGCCGCTAGCGCACAGCCCCAAAGCTGATTCATTCGGCACATACAAAACACCCCCTGCATGATTCTATGCAGGGGGTGTCAAGATTTTAACTTTAACCGCCAAGGTATGCCTTGCGCACTTCATCGCTCTGTGAAAGCTCTTGACCTGTACCGCTCAATATAATGGATCCGGTTTCCAAAACATAAGCCCGATCCGCAATCTCCAGAGCTTTACTTGCATTCTGCTCCACCAGCAAGATAGTAGTACCGGCTGCATGCAGCACCTTAATAATAAAGAAGATCTGATCAACCAGAATCGGTGCTAAGCCCATGGAGGGCTCATCCAGCATCAAAAGCTTCGGCTTGCTCATAAGCGCGCGGCTCATAGCTAGCATTTGCTGCTCACCGCCGGACAGTGTACCGGCAATCTGCTTACGTCGCTCAGCCAGTCTGGGAAACCGTTCATAAATCTCCTCCAGATCCGCTTTAAACCGCTGCTGATCCCGAACTGTATAGGCTCCCATCATCAGATTTTCATAAACTGACAGCTCCTGGAAAATGCGGCGACCCTCCGGGACCCGCGTCATTCCAAGCTGCACGATCTTGTGGCAAGGTGTTTTGGTTAATTTTATGCAAACCTAACAAAGCCATGTTTTTTCACAAAAAGCAGTCTGTTTTTTCTAATTTACCTATCCAATGCCGTCTTACAAGCGGCAAGAATTTGAGATGCAATCGGTATGCATACAGTTCCGCCGTAGCCTGCGTCCTCCACACACACCACAAAAGCCAAAGGATACGCTTCATCCGTTACAAACCCCGCCAGCATGGCATTGGGCTTTTGGCTACCGCCTACCTCCGCAGTACCTGTCTTGGCGCAAACTGAGAGGCCCGGAAAATTGCTATCACCGTACCGATCCTGCACATTGCTGCGCATATACTCCTGCAGAGTCTGTGCTATAGAGGCAGACATGATCCGATCCCTGGTCTTTGTATCTGCAGTGTAGGTGGTAGTACCGCCAACCGTGATCTCCTCAACCAAATAGGGAATCGCACCTTTTCCGCCCCCGGCAATTGCACCTATAAATGTTAAAAACGCACAGGGATTGATTTGGTCATTATACTGACCCACGCCGCTCCAGGCTACATTGACAGCAGACGTGTTTTCCGCCTCAAAGTTTCCGGAAGCTGTGGTAATCCCATCAAAGGCAATGCTGCCCGTCACATCAAACTGCTGCACATATCGCTCCAGGGTCTCTCCGCCTAGCTGTAAAGCGATTTGCGCAAAGGCGCAGTTACAGGAATTACGAAACGCGCTTTTCAGATCCTGCACTCCATGGGCGCTTTCGCAGGTAATACTGTCACTTCCCACAGTATATGTGCCTGAGCAAGCAAAGGTTTGCTCCTCAATGTCCCCAACTGTCTCCAAAGCCGCCGCCAGGGTGACAATCTTAAAAATAGAGCCGGGAATATAGGTGGACTGGGTAAACCGATTCACGTAAGCACCCTCGTAAGCACCTGTGGTGTCCCCCTCTATATCCGGCACATTGTCCGGGTCATAGGTGGGTGTGGTCACCGCGCACAAAAGCTGGCCGGTTTTGTAGTTGTAAACTGCCACAGTTCCCTTCCGATTCCCCAATGCCGCCAACGCCGCCTGCTGAACCTGGGCAGAAAGTGTCAGTTCCACTACACCACTGCTAGTACCATAACTGTATACACCATTAACCAGATCATAACCGGCAATCTGTGCTGCGTAATTGGGAAGCGCCGGGGCGCTGATACTGCCGTACCGGTCACCCAACCAGTGGACAGTGGACCTGCGCAAAGCCTCAGATACGGAATATGACCGACCGTTACGCATATCCAATAGCAGTACATTGTCCCGGTCCACTACCACGCCGCAATCAATATTGCTTCCATTATATATATGAGGCGAACCCGGAAAAACTATCCACGTATCCGCTTCCATTACAAACTCCGCCACGAAAAAGGCAAAGCCCGCTACCAACGCCAGAGCCAGCAGCAGTGTAATACCTGTACGGCCCGCGATCCTATTCATAGTCCTCGCCTCCATTCTTATTCAGGCGCACTGCAAAGCTGGCATTCTGTCGGGTATCCGCTGCCTTTACAAAGGCCAACAGCCCCCACGCGCCAATCATACTGGATCCGCCATTGGAAAGAAATGGGAAAGTTACGCCGGTCAAAGGCAACACATCCACAGTCCCCAATGCATTGAGGATTACCTGCACCAGTAAAATGCTGGAAGCCGTACAGGCACCGATTGTATAAAAGCTGCTGCGGCCTACTGAAGCGGAGCGTACCACAAACACTGACAGTGCTACAATACTCAAAATGATCATGATTACCATTAATAAGCCCCACTCCTCGGTAATAGTAGCAATAACCATGTCCGAATCAGCAGCAAACACATTTTCCATCCAACCCCGACCAGCGCCAAGGCCCAAAAAGCCGCCGGATGCCATGCACATCAGTGCCTTGGTCTGCTGGTAGCCGCTATCCAGCGGATCCTCCCAAATATGCCGCCAGGACGCAAACCGCTGCAGTGCATGGGGCGCAATTTTCAGAGCCACCACACCTGCAAATGCCAGGGCTGTAATTGCCAGTGCCAAAGTACCAACGCTGCCAGAGCGCAGATAGGCAATCACAAGGAATGCGCAGAAGAAAATCAGCGCTGTGCCAAAGTCATTCATAAGCGCCAGACAGCCGCAAATCACCACGGAATAAACAATGAACAGGATCAAATTCCGTTTTTTCACCAGTCGGTCCATGGTAGACGCACCCACAAACACGAAACACACTTTACTCAGCTCGGAGGGCTGAATGGAAAAAGAGCCAATGACCAGCCAGTTTTTAGCGCCATAGTACTCCTGCCCAAACAGCAGCGTAATCACCAAAAAACCGATGCCGGCCACCGCTGCCAGATAGCGGATCTTTTTTGCCCGCTCTAAATCCCGCAATGCCCAGCCAATACCCAAAAACGTTACAAGACCAATCACCATTGCAACAAGCTGCTTCAGTGCCTCCCCCGGACAGATCGCCGCAATAGCTGCCATTCCCATGGTACACAGAAAAAAAGCCACTGTCTCTACCTCAAAGGAGGTCCTGCGGATGCAGACATAAAATAACAACAGCAGCCACTGGCAAATCATGATACCACCAAAACCCAGCAGTACTGCTCGAGCTGTTTCCGCCTGACCGCCCATCAAATAAGCCAGACAGCACAAGATTTGAAACACTGTCAGCAGCAGAACATTGGCAAGACCGTTTAAAAAAGAAGATCCCTTGGTGCGAAGCTGTGCAAGACGGGCCTCCTGTTTTCGAGAAATAGGCTGCAGCGTCATTTCAATGCCGCCAATAGCAATCACATCCTCCGACTGCAGCGCCTGAATTCGCACCTTCTTGCCGTTGACCAGAATCCCATCAGATGAATCCGTATCTGTAATAGTCCAGCTTCCATCATCGTAACGGGTCAGCACCCCATGAGTTCGGGATACAGTAGGGAAATCAATAACGATATCACTGCGCTTACTGCGTCCAATCACATTCTCCCAGTGGGTAATAGGCAACTTCGTTCCATCCTGCAGGCAGAGCCAAGCCCAGATCTCCGGTTCCCTTCGAAATGTCACCAGGGGCTTTATGCAACGAAACAGCAGAATCGCGGCCAAAACCGGTGCCACATACCGTAAAATACTGATAAACACATAAATATACGTATTCTCTGCTCCCAAAGCATCGGAAATCAGTCCCGCCATGCCGTCACCTCCTCAAATATGCATCGCTTACAATCTCATAGGCAAGGGTCACATCCGCTCCCCTGCTGTCTATTTCATTTATTGTTCCAACGCCCGCAGAATGGCGATCTCCTTTGCATATCCCGGCAGCTCATTGGGCGTTTCCAGAATCATAGGCAGCTTTTTTAGCACAGGATGATTCACAATTGCCCGGAAAGTGTCCAAACCCAGGCTGCCATCGCCCAGACATTCATGCCGGTCCTTATGACTGGAGAACGGATTTTTGGAATCATTCAAATGCAAAGCTTTCAGCTTGTCAAGGCCGATCACCCGGTCAAATTCCGTCAAAACACCGTCCAGATCATTTACGATATCATAACCCGCATCAAACACATGGCAGCTATCCAGGCATACGCCTATTTGGTCGCTTCCTACGCCGTCAATAATGTCCTTCAGCTCCTGAAAGCGTCCGCCGATCTCACTGCCTTTGCCCGCCATCGTCTCCAATAGCACCGTCACCGGATATCCCGGCTCCAGAGCCTTTTTGAGCGCATCGCAGATCTGACTGATACCGGTATCCACGCCTTGTCCCACATGGCTGCCAGGATGAAAATTATAGAAATTCCCCGGCAGCGCGGCCATTCTTCTCAGATCATCTGCCAGAACGCTGGCCGCAAAGGCTCTTGCTCCTGCTTCTGCCGTACACAGATTCATAGTATATGCCCCATGGGCCACCAGCTTTCCAAAACCCTCTTCCTGCAGGGCTTTCATAGCCCGGGCGCAATCCGCCGGGTCCTCAGCTTTAGCCTTGCTTCCCCGGGGATTCCGGGTAAAAAAGGCAAAGGTATTCGCACCAATAGACTTCGCTGTCTCCACCATAGCAAAATTGCCCCCGCTGGCAGACAGATGGCATCCAACATACAACATACACATCACTCCTTTGGCATATACCATATCATATTTGCCGTAAAAAAGCAAATCCAGTCCTGAAACAGTGTATTGCTCTGTTGCTATTGATTTACTCTAGCGTTTCCATTGACGCTGTCCATTTTGCAAGATAAAAATGTGCTCCTTCAGAACCTTATTTCTTCAGATATTGCTATGGGTATCATACACGTGCGGTATTCATATTTAAAATTTATATTTTCCTAGGAGAACTGTTGTGCTATAATGGTTGAAAACGGAGGTGTAACTATGCCAAAGTCCGATAATCAAAAACTGAAAATCCTGTATATTCTGGACTACCTGCAAAAAAACTCCCACGAGGATCACCTCGTGAGAGCATCCGAGCTAATATCTATGCTGGACCGCCAACACCGGATCTCCTGTGACCGGAAAACGGTCTATTCGGACATTGCCGCCCTGCAGGAGTACGGGGTGGACATTGTATCCGTTCCCGGAAAGAATGGCGGTTATTACGTTGCTTCCCGAAACTTTGAACTGCCGGAATTAAAGCTGCTGATTGACGCTGTGCAGTCCAGCCGCTACTTAACTGAGAAAAAATCCCGGGAACTGATTGAAAAGCTCTGTGCCCAGTGTAACGAAGAGGATGCCCGGCTCATGAAACGCACGGTATTGGTCTCCGGCCGGGTCAAGAGCATGAACGAGTCTATCTACTACAATGTGGATACCATTCAGGAAGCCATTACCCAGAATCGCCAGATCACCTTCCGGTATTTTGACTGGGATTTGGGCACCACCCGCCGTTACCGGGAAAAAGAGTACATTGCTAGCCCCTATGGTCTGTGTCAGGACAATGAGAACTGTTACCTGTTAGCCCTGTCTGAACGGCACGGTATAACCTCCTACCGGGTTGACCGGATGAGCCATATTCAGCTTCTGAAGGATAGCCGTCTCCCCTGTCCGGAGCTGACCGGCAAAGCCCTCCACGACCATGCCAATCAACTATTCCAGATGTATTCCGGTGATGCTGTGGATGTAAAGCTGCGCTTTCACAGAAGCCTGATCAACGTAGTTATCGACCGCTTCGGCAAGGATACCATGCTTATCCCAGACGGAGAGGATCATTTTAATTTTACTGTAAAGGTGGCTGTCTCCCCCATGTTCTTAAGCTGGGTTATTGGCTTTGGCAGCAAAGCCAAAATCTTGTATCCGGCAGAGGTTGCTGCCCAGTGCAAAATACTTTGTCAGGAGGCTATGAACCAGTATTAAGATCCACATCCGCACCCACCAGGCGGAAGGAATCAAACAGAGCCTTCCAAACCTCTGCCAACTCTCCGGACAGACCTTCCCCTGCCATGGCTGTGACTACATAGTGATAATCACCGTCATCCAGCACACAGGCCCGGCCAATCTGGGTCTGCGTCTCGCCTGCCGCTGTCCATACACATTCATACCGTTTTAAGTCCTCCTGCCGTGTCTGCAGTACATCCAGGTTCTCCCGTGCATATCCGGTGACCGCACGCAGTGTCTTATCCAAATCACCGGCTGCCATGGTCTGCACCGTTACCGTATAACCGTCGCAAAGATAAATTTTTCCCGCATCAACACTCTGCAGCACCTCTACGCTGGCATCCTGAGGCACATCCAGAATCACCTGCCGGATTGCAGTCGAAACCGGCTTGGCATACACATCGGATACGGTTTCAAATGTCTCCTGGGCACCACAACCGCTAAAAAGCAGCAAGGCTATCACAATAATCCACCATTTTTTCACTTCTAACTCCCTCCCGAAAGGCTCCAATTATGCTTGTTTACCTGTTCTTAATCAATGCGCTTGGGTTTGCGCTTATGCTTACGGATAAACGAAAAGCACAAAAAAACCGCTGGCGCATTCCGGAAGCTACGCTGATGACCGTGGCTGTACTGGGCGGCAGTCTGGGTTCCATTGCCGGCATGCGCCTGTTTCGCCACAAAACCAGACACCCAAAATTTGCACTGGGCCTGCCGATTATTTTCACCATGCAAGTCATTTTGGCAGTTATTTTTCTTTCCTCCGGCCTACTGCCACGCTTCTGAAAAGAATGATAAAAAATGGACGCATTGCAAATTCGCGCAATACGTCCATTCCTGTTTCCAATTTCCATTATCAAATTTCAATTTAGCGGACACAGTCCTCTGACGAGGAAAGAACACGCCTAGCGTTCCCCGGCGCAGCCCATCAGCACTTCCGCGCAAAGCATGCCGTCGATGGCCGCTGACATGATGCCGCCCGCATAGCCCGCGCCTTCACCCGCAGGATACAACCCTGTAAGACCAACAGATTGCTTTGATTCATTACGAACGATCCGCACCGGCGAGGAGCTTCTGGTCTCCGGGGCAGTCAGCACCGCATCGGGATCTGCAAAGCCCTTTAAGCTTCCGTCCAGCAGGGGCAGTGCCCGGGTCAGTGCCCTTGTAATCTTCTCCGGCAAAACCGCCCGCAGGTCGCACCAATTCACACCGGGCCGATAGGTAGGCTGCACCCTGCCCGGCCCTTTACTGGAACATCCTGCAAGAAAGTCCCCTACACGCTGGGCAGGCGCACAGTAATTAGCTCCGCCTGCCTGAAATGCTGCTTCTTCTATTGCCCTTTGCCAGTACATACCGGCCAGCGGTCCTTCCCCGGGAAAATCTCTGGGATTCAGGGTCACCAGCAGCGCCGCATTGGCATTATCTCCATCCCGGTCGGCATAGCTCATACCGTTGGTAACCACCCGGCCTTCCTCCGAAGCCGCCGCCACCACATAGCCCCCCGGGCACATGCAGAAAGTGTACACCGTCTCTTCATCCAAATGCTTGGTCAGCTTATAATCTGCGGGGGGCAGCACCGGATCATTGCTTCCGTACTGGGCAAAATTGATTTGCTCCTGCAGATGTTCAATCCGCACCCCCATAGCAAAGGGCTTCTGCTCCATGGGAATATCCATAGATTGAAGCATTTCAAAGGTATCCCGGGCACTGTGGCCAATAGCCAGGATCACCCGGTCACATTCGATCGCTTCTGCGCCGTTGATTTCCAGCCCGGTAACCTGGCCGTTTTCCTGCAGAATCTTCGTCACTTGGGCACAAAAGCGTACCTGTCCGCCCAGGCTAATGATCCGCTGCCGGATATTCTGTACCACGATCAATAGCACATCCGTACCCACATGGGGCTTGGCATCGAATAAAATATCCTCTTTTGCCCCAGCAGCCACAAGCTGCTCCAAAATCCAACCGATCCGGGGATTGTTGACGCCCGTATTCAGTTTGCCGTCGGAAAATGTGCCTGCGCCGCCCTCGCCGAACTGCACATTGCTTTTGGGGTCTAATGTACCGGTCTGCCAGAACGCACGCACCTTTTCATGGCGGGATACCGCATCCTCTCCCCGCTCCAGCACCAGTGGCCGCAACCCAGCCAGCGCCAGCACCAGCGCCGCAAACATACCCGCCGGGCCAAAGCCCACAACCACAGGCCGTTTTTCCGGAATAACTCCCGGTTTGGGCACTTTATAATAGGACACGGGAGCAAGGGATGCCCTTTTACAGCCGCTTTGCTTCAATATTTTTGCTTCACTGCCCTCCACCGCCACATCAATGGTATAGACAATGCGCACATCCGGCTTCTTCCGGGCATCCACTGACCGGCGCACCAGCCGCACCCGGCGTACCTTGGAGTTTCCGATTTTCAACATCCGGGCCGCTTCATAGGAGAGCTGGGCCACTGAATGTTCCGGGGGCATGGAAATTTCCCGTATTCGTATCATACCGTTTCCTTTCCCGCATGCAGACCGGCACAGTGGCCGGAACTCCACGCCCATTGCAAATTATAGCCGCCGCAGTCGCCGTCAATATCCAGCACTTCGCCGCAGGCATACAGCCCCGGCACTAAGCGGCTTTCCATGGTCTGGGGGTCAAATTGCTCCGTCAGAATCCCCCCCGCCGTCACCTGGGCGTGATCCATCCCCATGGGTTCTGTCAGCGGGATTTCAAAGGATTTGACCGTGCGGCAAACCTCTGCCAATTCCCAATCCTCCAGTTCTTGGGCAAGCTGTTTGCCCTTTACGCCCGCCGCCTTGGTCAGCACCCGCCCCAGGCGGTTGTGGAGAATCCCTGTGAGCAGCTCATCCATAGGCAAACTACCCTTTTTTCTGCGCTGCAGCTCTGCTTTCAAGTCCTCTATGCTCCATTGAGGAATAAAATCCAACCGGCAGTACCAGTCCCCCGGCGCAAAGCACACATCCCGGGACACTTCAAAAATCACAGGCCCGGAAAGGCCGTACTCTGTAAATTGCAGTTCTCCGTTGCTTTGGCTGAACAGCTGTCCATCGCGCAAGATCTGCACATGGCAGTTCGCCCGGACACCCTTCAGGGCCGTCACACCATTCCAGTCACATTTGAACTGCACCAATGTGGGACGCAGGCGGCTGCACTTGTGGCCCAGCTTCCCCAAAAGCCTGTAACCGGCCATAGAGCCGCCCAATTTTGTACCCGCCAGACCGCCGCAAGCCACGATCAGTTTTTCACACAAAACCGTCTCTTCCCCATCCAAAAGGGCAAAGCCCGCCTCTTCCCGGCGGATCTTCTGCACTTCAAAGCCGGTTTTGATCTGAATATTGGGGCGTTCCAATGCCAGCCGCAGCACATCCACCACTGAATTGGCCTGATTGGAATAGGGATAGACCCTACCCGACGGCTCAGCTACTGTACACAGGCCCAGGCTGCGAAACCACACCAGCGTAGATGCCGGGCCAAAAGCGCGCAGGGCCGGCTGGGAAAATTCCGGATTTTCTCCGTGATATCCCTGCTCCAAAGCGTGCAGATTGGTCAGATTACAGCGGCCGTTACCGGTTGCCAACAGCTTTCGCCCAACCCGGGCCTGCCGCTCCAACAGCACCACCTGAACATCCGGGTACTCCGCTGCCGCCAATGCCGCCGCCATTCCTGATGCGCCGCCGCCAATAATCCCAACAACCATCTGTATTCTCCCTCCCTGCCATCATTTCTTTCATTATAACCGATGCAAGCGCCGGAAACAAGAAAAACTTCCTTGCAATAGGAAAACACTGTGGTATAATATGGTTGGTGATCAAATGGACCGAAATAACATTGAAAAAATTGCCCGTACAGCAGAGGATAAAGTTCTTCTTGCCAAGGTGTGGGATAAGATCCACGCAGGCATCCGCAAAAACATCCCAGCAAACACCTGTTTCCTCTCCCCCAGAGAATTGGAAATGGCCCGCTACCTGTTCGGCCAACCAGAAGGACTGACTTCCTTCGGGGGCTACCCCGAGGCGGAGCGAAAAATGCTGGTGTACTTGCCGGACTATCTGGATGAAAGCACCCTATTGGACGAGGATTCTCCCCTTGTGTGCCTGCGGGCCACCTTCTACGAAGGGGACACCCCCTCTCACCGGGATTTTCTGGGGGCGCTGATGGGCGCGGGCATCGCCCGGGAAGCGGTTGGCGACATCTGCGTTGGAAAAGAAAGCTGTGATTTTTTCGTCACCAGAGAAATTGCCCCCTACATCTTACAAAACTTCACAGGCGCAGGCAGAACCCATCTGCATTTGGAAGCGATTCCGATGGAGCAAGTCCAAGTGCCGGAAGCAGAAACCAAACAAATCACCGACACCCTGGCTTCTCTGCGGCTGGACAGTGTGATCAGTGCAGGCTTCCGGGTAGGCCGCAGTCAAGCTGCCCAATATGTATCTTCTGGCAGAGCAACGATTGACGGACTGCCCTGCGAAAAACCAGATAAAGCTGTGCAAGAAGGGGCTAAAATCTCTGTCCGGGGGCTTGGAAAAATCAGGCTTCGCGCCGTCAAGGGCCAGACGAAAAAAGGCCGAATATCTGTGGTCATTGACCGCTATATTTAAGGAATGTGCTTATGAATATGAATGAAGTAATTGCCAGAATTAACGCCCTGGCAGCAAAAGCAAAGAAAGATGGGCTGTCAGCCGAGGAAACCGCCGAGCGGGACAAGCTGCGCCGCATCTACATTGATTCCGTCAAAGCCAGCCTCACCGGACAGCTTGACAACACATATATCGTCTACCCGGACGGCACCAAGAAAAAAGTAGAGCGCAAGGGCTGATTTTCTCATTTTTATAATAGTAATATTTTTAATTAATCTCTAAAGCAGAACAATGTATTGCTTGACAATTGCAACACTTTTTTCTATCATATGTATAAACTCTAGCAGGAAGCTGCGCACACGAACATTCCTGCTACGCTATCATTCAAAAAAATGTAGCCCGTTCCCTAAGCCTGACTGCGCTGTAACAGAAAGGAGAAAGTTTTATGAGAGCAGCATTTTACGAGTGTGATATCACCCCCCCCTCTAGGTGGTTTTATGTGGGGTCATTACGCACCCAGATATGCAAAAACCGTCTATGATCGGCTGTATGCAAAGGCAATGGTCGTTGAAGATGGCGGTGAACTAGCCGCCATTCTGGTAGTAGATACCTGCGCACTGCCGGAGGATATGCACGACATTGTGACCCAGCGAATTTTCGAGTATACAGGGATCACACCGGACCGGGTCTGCATCACCTCCAACCACAGCCATTCCGGTGCCCCTGTCTCCGACGATAATACGGTGAACTGCAGAGCAGACGAACCTTACAAGGATGTGTTCTATCGGCTTTGCGCTGACGCAGTTACATTGGCCTATAACCGGCTGGAGAATGTGGAAGCAAAGTTCGGGATCACCGAGGTGCACGGCATCTCCTTTAACCGGGATTTCGTTATAGAGGATGGCACAATAATCACCCGCGGCTTTGGCAGAAAAGATATTGTGCGTCCGTTTGACGGTATTGACCCAGAACTTCCTGTACTGATGTTTGAGCAGGATGGAAAGCCTGTGGGCGCAATCATCAATTTTGCCTGCCACCAGTGCTGCCTGGGTAATCTCTACACTGACGCTCCTGGCTACAGCGGTGACTTTGCCTCTGAACTGTCCAAACAGCTGAAGTCCCATTACGGCAATGACTTTGTCAGTCTCTTCGTGCTTGGCACCTGCGGTGATATCACCCACAGAGACCATATAAACTTTGTCCCAGATCCTCCCCTGTGGTATCGAGAGATAGGCAAGCGTCTGGCAGAGGGTGTGATCCGTGCCACAGAGCAGGCAGAGCCGGTCCTCGGCGGCGTGGCGGTTATCAAAGAAGTCATCCAGATAGAGCGCAGACAGGCTACGCGTGAATGGACACAGGAAATGCTCCTGAAACTTAAGGATGTGGATAGTTCCCGTTTTGTAAGAACACGCAATCTGCTATATTATGAAGCCAACAACACACAAACACATAGCTGCCTGGCTGTTCAGGCAATCCGAATCGGCGATGTGTGCATATCTGCGCTTCCTGGTGAAGTATTCGTAGCCTACGGTTTGGCTATCAAAGCAGCTTCCCCCTTCAAGCGGAACATGGTGGTGGAGAATTGCAATTACTACTGCGGCTACATACCCACTAAACAGGCTTTTTCCGAAAAAACAAGCTCTATGAGACCTCCCTGTGCTTCCATAGCTGTCTAATCCCTGAAGCCGGCGAAATTATCCAGAATAAGGCTCTCGAGCTTATGAACAAGCTCGCATAATCTAGCTTCTCCAACAACAAATAGCAACCGCAGCAAGCTAAATGCTTGCTGCGGCTTTTCTTTCTATTTTCACTTTCGTATGTACAAACCCGATATTGCTTAAGCTTATGAAAAGGCTCTGCCTCAACTATTGGCACAGAATCAGAAAACGACAAGTGATAACTTGTCGTTTTCTGTCTAAGAGCTATGTAAAATACTTTCGTCAGATTATTGACTTTCGCCTACGTCACCTGTACGGACAGCCTCGAAATCTTCTTCGATCTCCTTCGATGGTGCTTTGGTCAAAAGCGAAACAAGAACAATGCAAACGGAAGAGAAGATAAAGGCGGGCAGCAGTTCATAAATTGCGAATACACCGCCCAGGCCGTTGAGAACCAGTTTCCAGAAGAACACCATAGCGGCACCGCTCACCATGCCGGCAATCGCACCGGGCTTATTGATGCGCTTCCAAAACAGTGAGAATAGCATTAACGGCCCAAAGGTGGCACCAAAGCCAGCCCACGCAAAGGACACGATCTCGAAGATGACGCTGTTTTCATCAAGCGCTATCAAAATTCCGATCAGTGCAAGCACCAGCAGCGTAATGCGGGAAACCGTCATGACCTGCTTATCGGTGGCAGATTTCTTGAAGATGCCCTGAAACATATTCTTCGAGAATGCTGATGCTGCAATCAGCAGGTAGGAGTCGGAAGAACTGATGGTTGCGGCAAGGATACCAGCCATCACAAAGCCCGCAAGAATAGGAGGCAGACAGGCTTCAGACATGGTGATAAAGATGTTTTCAGCGGCCGATTTGGTAAGATGCGCATTGGGAAAAAGTTGACGGCCAATGATACCGATAAACACTGCAACAGCCAGAGAGATCATAACCCACACCATGGCGATGCGGCGTGAACGCTTAAGTTCGTCTTCCTTGCGGATGGCCATAAAACGTAGCAATACCTGCGGCATACCGAAATAGCCAAGGCCCCAGGCCAGCATGGAGCAAATGCTCAGGAAGCCGTAGTCGGAAGCCGCGCCGAACAGTGGCTTGCCTGCCTCGGAGACGACCTGCTGACCATTGGCGTCTACAACGGGCGTTGCCAGACCGAAGAACGCAAGGAAACCGGGGATCTCACGAGCGTTTTCAACGACTTCACCCAGACCGCCCGCTTGCACAGTGCCGATAATAACAACAACCGACAGCGCTACGACCATCACAATGGCCTGCATAAAATCGGAAACACTTTCGGCAAGGAAACCGCCCAATATGGTATAAACCAGCACAAAAACCGCGCCAACAATCAACATCGCCTGATAGGGTGTACCGAACAGGGTTGAGAAGAGCTTACCGCATGTAACAAAGCAGCTCGCCGCATACACCGTAAAGAAGATAAGGATAAATGCTGCCGCCAGGAACATGATAAGCTTGTTTTTCTCGCGAAAACGATTGGAAAAAAACTCAGGAAGCGTGATGGAATTATTCGCTCGCGCGCTATATCGTCTCAGGCGCTTAGACACAATAAGCCAATTGAGATATGTACCAACTGCCAGGCCAATGGCAGTCCACGCAGCGTCAGCCAGACCGCACCAATATGCCACACCCGGCAAGCCCATCAGCAGCCAACCGCTCATATCTGATGCTTCCGCGCTCATAGCAGTGATCCATGGACCAAGCGAACGGCCACCAAGGAAGTATTCCTCGGAACCTTTGTTCGCACGCTTGGCATACAGCACACCAATCGCAATGACAGCTGTCATATAAATGACCATGGCAATTAAGATCTGTAATGTATCATTCATATATTTCCCTCCAAAATGAGATGCTCATGCCGTATATTATCACAGATTACAACATAAAAGTCAATTCTTTTCGTATAAATATTCAGGAATTCTCGAAATATTTATAACTTTTAGAAAAACGGTGGTAATTTTTAGTGAAGAGTGACCAGTTACTAGTGGGAAAGTAACATCGGCAGATTCTGCTAAAGACTGCCGATGTTGGATGGAGTGAGAGGGATTTGTTTGCATTTTCTGCTTCGCAGAAAATGATTGTTCCGCTGCGGCTGGACGCAGCGGGCAACAGTCCACTGGACTGTTGTATTTAGATTATTCAAATCCCTCCGACTTCGCCAAAAAATGACCACCCGGTGGGTGGCCTTGTCTGCAATTCCGTGAGAGGGATTTGTTTGCATTTTCTGCTTCGCAGAAAATGATTGTTCCGCTGCGTCCAGCCG
>JAZNIG010000027.1:0-12903 GCA_045577355.1 Faecousia sp.
CCACGCCGTTTCTTCGCCTTCCGCACCGCCGCCTTGGTCTTCTCCCTGGCGCAACTTTCCGCACCGGCCACCAGAATGGGCTGCAGCGCATGGAACAGATTGGTCACTACCCGCTCCCCGTTTCCTGCCACTGCCAGCAGATTCACGCCGCCCAGAATCCGGTCAAAATCGTTGCCGTTGCCGAATACCCAGCCCAGCACCTCCTTCATCTGCTTGTCCGCCTGAGCCATCAGCTTCACCACCTGCGCGCCGTCCTCCCGGCCCTCCAACGCCTTGGCCTGCTCAGCCAGCTCCCGCTCCAGTGCCTGGATCTTCTGTGCCGCCTCCAAAAACCGGGCATACACATTGGGATCGCCGGGATTGAACCGCAATACCCCTGACCCATTGATCCGGTATTCCTTCATACCGCTGTCAAATTGAATTTTTTCCATTGTCTAATCTCCTTTTTGTTAAAAATATTAAGGCCGCCGATACTCCCAAAAGTACCAACCGCCTTTTTTACAAATATAAACAAGCCTATTCCTCAGTAGGGCGGGGGCTTGCCCCCCCCGCTCATCGCCCCATGTCATTGCGAACCAGTCCGCAAACTGGTGCGGCAATCTCCTGCTGTCTCCTTTTCGCGTAGGGGCGACCCTTGCGGTCGCCCGCTTACCCATAACCGTCGCCCGCCTTATGACATTGCAAAAGTAGCGCACACCGGTGTGGCAATCCCCCCTCTGCTGTCATTGCGAACCAGTGCGCACACTGGTGTGGCAATCCCCAATTTTCAATTTTCAACTTTCAATTTTCAATTCTCAATACCCTCCTCTCACCACCGCCATCTTTCTTCCATACCGTTCCGCGGCCCTGCCGATCACCGTATCCCCGATCTCGATCCCCTCGATGGTACGTCTGGTGGCCTGCTGTTCCTTCAGGAGCGCCTCAAACCCGGCCATCATCGCCCCGATGTGGTCCTCCAGCACCAGCGCTACCGCCTCCTGAATCGTCGCAAGCGGCGCTTCCACATTGGTGCCATGCCGCTGATCGCCCACAACTGCCAAAAACGGCCTGTTCGCCGGCAATACCGCCCCCTTCGCCAGGTACGGGATCTGCGGCGCAGACAGGAGCTTCAGGTCAAATCCCAAGGTCTTGCCGCCCAGTCCCGGCACCCAGTCCGGTACAGTAAACTGCAGCTTGTTTAGCAAACCGATAACGCCATTGATTCCTTTCACCGCGCCTTCAATCAACCCATTGATAAATCCAATAATCCCATTTACCACATCCTTAAATCCGTTGACAAGCGGATCAAGCACAGTTGTCTTGAGCCACTGCCAGGCACTTCCTAAAGCGTCCATGATAGCATCCCACACATTTAACACCGTCGCCTTGACCGTATCCCAGTTCTTCACAAGCAAAACAACTATGGCGATCAGTGCCGTAACTGCAACAATGACCAACCCGATCGGGCTGGTCAAAAATGCCACTGCCGCACCGAAAGCTGTGGTCACTGCTGTCGCCGCCACGCAAATTACCTGCCATGCAGTTGTCGCCGCGATCTGCGCCCACTGAGCCGCTGTGCTGGCTGCCTTCGCCGCCGTTTCTGCGATCCATGCCCCGGCACTTGCTGCTAACTGGGCGATCAAAAGGCCAAAGGCCTTTACATGCTCAATGGTGTTGATCGCAATGATCTTCAGATCCACCAGCCTGCTGGCTGCCTTTGCCTTCAATTCAACTCCCCACTGGATAGCACTTTCTTTCAGCTTATTTGCCACATTGCCGATACTTTCCGCCAAACCTTCCAGCGCTGTCGCATCCGGAAAACTGTTGCCCAAATCAGCTGACGCTCCGCTGACAATACCACTTCCAGAAGATCCACTGCCTGCACTTTTTCCATAGCTGCCCTCTCCCGCTGCAGGTAAAAGTAATTGCCCCTTCTCATTCGTGTATGCGGAATATCGATTATGGTTGCTTCCTTCATAACCGTTCTTTGTAGACGACTCTTTCTCTCTGGTCTTCTCTTTGTACTTCTCCCATATGTTAGTTCCAGAGTCAATTGCCCCCAAAACATTATTAACCGTTGAAGAAACAGACTCATGTCCTTGCGCCTCCTCTGCCTTTCCCACCGCTAAGGTTAAGTTTTTTAATTCTGTTACAATGTGGGTTGTACATTCCTTAACCGCACTTTTCAAAACGCTTATGGATGTCTTGACTAATGTTCCGTTATTTTCGACACCGGCATTTATTCCGCTCAAAGTATCAATACCTGTCCAAATTGTTTTATTAAGATTGCTTATTAAGGTATGTATTGTGCTGATCGTCCTTGCAAATTCTTTAAAACTAACATTGATTTCACTTAAATCTACCTTCACCTCAACAATCGAACGTACATCATCCGCCATTTTCTCACTCCTTTCAAATAACAAAACCCACTGTAAATCCCAGTGGGTGTTTGTACAATATTGTAACTTTTAGAGCAATCCCGCGTTCCTGTTTTCCTCCACAATTGACTTTAGTGCAGAATACACCTGCCGAAATCCTTCTGCACAGTCTGGGGCATATAGGATAGTAAACCGGTCTCTTTTGGCTGCATTAAATGTTTTTGGTAACGATCTTTTTTTATGGCTCCGGTCACAAATCGATAACCGTCCATAAAAGGGGCCAAAGCTTTCCCTATGATCGACTTTTGCCAGTTTTTCATACGGAACTACACATTTTTCTTTTTCAGAATGGTATATGATCACTTGCTCTTCACTCAATTGTAAGCAAGCACCATAGACCCCTGTAAAGTTCATTGCCGAATATCCCCTTAAAAGCTCCAGCACATGCTTTTTGTAACGCTCATGTAACGCTTCAATTTTGGGAAACCACGAATTGCCGCATTGCAAACAGGCACACTGTATGCCATACCTTCTTTCAAGGTGTATCGACATAAAGGTATTTGTAAGCTGCAATAGGTTCGCAATTACTGAGCGGTAATAGATCGTCCTTCTAGTTTCCTTATTGGCTGTGTAGCTGGTTGATAAGCACTCTGGGCAGTATATCTGTCCTTCTGCCTGCAATTGCTTTTTTCTATCCTCAAATGACTGTTTAGCAGCATTTGTTCGCAGATCCTGACCGCACTCAAAACAAAACTTGGCCTCTCCGCAATCCTTACCGCAATTTGGACAAAACATTTCCCTCACGCTCCTTTACTTCATTATATCCTCTCCTTTCCTGCTTTGCAAGCATTTTCCATCGCTCCTTTCTTCCTGTGACCCAGGACACTTTGAAGCCGCCGAACCGCACCACCGCTCCGCAGCTTCAAACTATCTTCTGTCATTGCGAACCAGTGCGCACACTGGTGTGGCAATCTCTGCGCCTTGGCCGAGACGGTATCCCAGTTTTTCACAAGCAGAACAACGATCGCGATCAATGCCGTAACTGCAACAATGACCAACCCGATCGGGCTGGTCAAAAACGCCACCGCCGCGCCAAAAGCTGTGGTCACTGCTGTCGCCGCCACGCAAATCGCCTGCCATGCAGTTGTCGCTGCGATCTGCGCCCACTGTGCCGCTGTGCTGGATACTTTAGCTGCCGTTTCCTTGATCCATGCCCCGGCACTTGCTGCTAACTGGGCGATCAAAAGGCCAAACACTTTCACATGCTCAACCGTGTTGATCGCAATGATCTTCAGATCCTCCAGCCTGCTGGCTGCCTTTGCTTTCAATTCAAGTCCCCACTGGATAGTGCTTTCTTTTAGCTTATTTGCCACATTGCCGATACTTTCCGCCAAACCTTCCAGCGCTGTCGCATCCGGAAAACTGTTGCCTAAATCAGCTAGCCCACCGCTGACAATACCGCTTGTAATAGATTCGCCTTTTCTTACTTTCTGACTACTGTTTTTTTCAACCTCGATTCCATTTGGAACAAAATTAGGTTTCTTTTCTGTTTTTGTGGATGAAACAGTATTAGTCTTATTGGGGGCATCTTTTTGGTGTGCACTGTATTTCCCAACATTCTGCTTGCTATACTTCTCCCATATATTTGTCCCAGAGTCAATTGCCCCCATAACATTATTAATCGTGGAAGAAACAGACTCATGTCCTTGCGCCTCCTCTACCTTCCCCGCCGCGGATATTATGTTTTTCAATTCTGTAACAACATGGGTTGCACATTCTTTAACCACATCTTTTAAAACACTCATTGAAGTCTTAACTGCTGTTCCGTCATTTTCAACGCTAGCACTTATTCCGTTCAAAGTATGAATGCCTGTCCAAACTGTTTTATTTAGATTGCTTATTAAGGTATGTATTGTGCCGATCCCCCTTATAAGTTCTTTAAAACCACCGTCGATTTCACTTAAATCTACCCGCACCTCAACAACCGAATGTATATCATCCGCCATTTTCTCACTCCTTTCAAATAATAAGACCCACCGGGAATCCCAGTGGGTCTTTATACAATATGATACCTTTTAGAGCAATCCCGCTTTCCTGTTTTCCTCCACAACTTCCAAGAGCGCAACATAAAGCTCACTATAAGCATCACTATAACAAGACTTAAAAACCAGCGTTAAGCTATCCCTTTTAGCCTGACTAAGAGTCTTAGGAAACGAACGATATTTGTTAGACCTATCCCGAATAGTAATTATTCCTACCTGCGCTCCTATACTTTCTTCGTAGTTAACTGCAACAATTTTTGTAAATGGAATTATGTAATCACGCTTTTTAGGATAAAAGATTATCATCCGATTTTCTTCTAGCTGCATGTACGCATCGTCCGCTGTCGGATATTTTATAGCCGGATATCCTTCTAAAGGTTTTATCATAAGCTTTTTATATTTTTCATTTAATGCCTCAACTTTTGGAAACCACGAATTGCCGCATTGCAAACAGACACACTCTATACCACACATTCTTTTTGTACGTAATGACATACAAAAATTAACAAATTCAAGGATACTAACTAAGGGCGATAGGTAATAAATAGACCTTCTTTTTTCTTTATTCGTCGTATAGTTGGTTGATAAGCACTTTGGGCAGTATATCTGTCCTTCTGCTTGCAATTGCTTTTTTCTATCCTCAAATGACTGTTCAGCAGCATTTGTTCGCAGATCCTGACCACACTCAGAACAAAACTTGGCCTCTCCGCAATCCTTACCGCAATTAGAACAAAACATTTCCTTCACGCTCCTTTGCCTCTATTATACCGCCCCCGCACCCCATTTGCAAGCACCGTATCCAGTTCATTGGGACTGGATACAGTTTATTGCTCCGTTTAGATGTGCCCTCTGGCTGCAGATCCCCCCTCATTTAAGATGTCATTGCGAACCGGTTCGCTTAAGCTGTGTCAACTTTTCGCGTAGGGGCGACCCTTGCGGTCGCCCGGAAAGATATTGCAAAAGTCACACTCTATCGACAGAATTTTTAGACCCGCCTATCCCCAACCGCCGCCCGCCTTATGTCATCCTGAGCGAAGCGCAGCGAAGTCGAAGGATCTGCACACCTAATTCCGCACCTTATCAATAAGAATGTGCGAAGATCCCTCCGTTCGCTATCGCTCAGTCGGGATGACAGAAACATAACGCACACTGGTGTGGCAATCTCCCCTCCTCTACTGTCATTGCGAACCAGTCCGCTTAAGTGGTGTGGCAATCTTTCACTTTCACCACTCCGGCGGGACGGCCAAAGCCGCCCCGCCCTGTCCGTATCAGGCCTCTGTAAAGGTCTTGGTACTCACATTGAAGCTGCCCTTGACCTTGTTACCGGTAAAGTGCAGGGTAAAGGGGATCTGATAGCCGGTGGTGTCACCGCCGTAGCTGGTGACCTCGATATAGACCTCCTCACGGATGGCGGGATATACCCCATCCTGCGTTTTCTCCCACAGCTTGACCTCCACCACATCGGTCTTCAGCTCATCCAGTACCCGGCTGTTGTCAATAATATCCTGCAGCCGCTCAAACAGGGCAGAGCCCTGCTCTGCGTAGTAAGGCTCCACCGCGCCGGTCTTCTCATAGCTGGAAATCAGTACAGACGTCTCGCCCAAAATATTTTTCTTGGTGTCCACCTGTGCCGCCAGCTCGGGGCTGAACTCCTCCAGATCCTTGCCCAGCCGCTCATAGGAAGCCGCTTCCTCCCCGATCTGCGCCGCGTTGATGTAATGTGCCAGATACTTTCTCTCGATTTTTGCCATAATGTTATTCCTCCACAAAATAATTTTTAATAAATTCTGCCGTCAGGGTCACTGCGTATGTCCCTGTACCGACTTGGGAAACCTCCTGCAGCTTCCCCTTTTCTGCCCGGATCCACTCCTTTTCAGGCACATCTCCGAACTTTGGTGCCAGACCCGCCCCGCTTTGCTGCTGGACCCATTTCTGAAATTCCATCAGCCATTGGGCATCCGCCGCCCGGTCCTCCTGCCCGGCTGCCACCCGGTGCAGGCTAAAGCGGTAACGGCATTGCACCGTCACATTGCCTAAAACATCCTCCCGGCGGGCAACTTCCTCCAGACCGGCAGGAAAC
The DNA here is from genome assembly GCA_045577355.1 of Faecousia sp. Lineage (GTDB taxonomy): Bacteria > Bacillota > Clostridia > Oscillospirales > Oscillospiraceae > Faecousia. The sequence continues at coordinate 6,480 of JAZNIG010000027.1, forward strand.
AGGCCGCTGTTTCCCGGCACCGCATCTGTATGATCTATGTGCAACAGCGTATCCTCCCCCCACTGGGGATAAGTAAGCACCCACTGCCGCACCTTTTCCAAATCTGTCATGTTCCTGTCTCACTTTCTTCCAGCTTCTACATGGCACAGCCCGCCGTCCCAGTAGTAAGGCTTCACATACCCGATTTCCGCCAGTCCGGGCACATTCACCGGAATAAACGCTGCCCAGTCCCGCAGCTCTATCTCCGGTCCAATGCCCGCAAGCACCCGGTCACCTATAAACACCTGCTGCCTGTCCCCGGGCATGACCAGCAGACAAGTTGTCTCCCGCCTACAGCCCCCCTTATCCAGACGCTGTTGTTCCTGCCAGACATAATAGCATCCTTCCACAACCTGCCGGAGGACCTGCTCTCCCTGTCTGCGGTAAATGGTCACTGTCTGATCGCACAGCGAATAGTCCATCGGTCCGATCATGTGCCAGCCCCCCGGTAAATGTCCAGATAAATGGAGGCCCGCTGATACAGCTCCCGCCATAGGGTCTTGTCTGCGTGCTCGCCGTTTTCATATCGTACAGCCACACTTCCCACACTGGCCGCAGTCACACCGCTGTGCCGGCGGCTACCCCCATAGACCGCCTCTGCCATTGCGCAAATAGCCATCCGCCGGGATTCTGCGCCACTGTCTGTCACCCGATAGATCCGGCGAAACCGTTCCAGCGCCGCCGCTGCCTGACTGGCAGCGGCAGGAAATGCCTTTTCAGGAACGGTGTTTCCCAAATACTGGTTTACATAAAAATCGTAATCCACCATTGCCTTAGCCGCCAATGGCGATTCCCTTCAGAACTGCAGCCTTCAGGGTATTCTTCAGTGCCACACCGGCCACCAGCTCCACCTCGCCGGTCTTGACCGCGCCGGGGGCGTTCAGATCCGGCATATAGCAGCAGATCACGCCGTCCCCTGCGGGGGAAATGCCGTGGAAGCCGTCAAGGCCCAGGGATACTGCGTAAATAGCAGTCTTTCCCTCGCTGTCAGTCTCCACCACATCCACGGTCTCCGTGCCGTTAAAGTACTTGCCCATGTCCAGCATAGGGACACCTGCATAGGTCTCCACCACCCGACCGAAGTCATCCTGGGTGCGCTCATAGTAGCCTGCCCGACGGGCAATAGACCGCAGCTTCACCAGCATGGCCCGGTTCATCAAAAGCACAGAGGCATTGCCGTCCAGCGCGCTGATAAAGCCATCCATCTCGTCCAAAAATGCGTTGTAGTTGTCGTCCAGCTCCTGAGAGGTGGTAAGGCTGACCGTGCTCACGATCTCGTTGGCGCTGCCGGCCAGCAGCTTCTTCAGGCCGTCAAAGGTGCCTGTGTCTGCGTCGCCGTTAATCACCAGATTGTGGAAATAGTTGGCAGTTGCCTTGATTTTCTGCTCCGCCTGAAATGCCACCTCGTCAGCAGCACCTGCCGTATTCTGCAGCACCCGGTCCACCTGGAACGCACCGCCCATAATGATGGCGTTGGTAGTCTTCTTCTCCCGCTTGGCCTCACCGGGGGTATACTCGGAATTGATGGTGCGCACCGCCGCGGTAGAGGGGGTCTTGAGCTGGATATAACCGTAGGTCAGCGTGCTGCCGCCGGTGCCGGGAGAAATGCAGTTGTCAAACACCATGCTGTCCAGCAGCAGAGAGCTGCGCCGGAACATATCCACAACCTGCTGATCTACCTTGTCGGCCATGCCGATCTTTGCTTCCTGTAATGTAATTGCCATAATTTTTACTTCCTTTCATATTTTTCCCGTAGTGCGCCTGCCAATGTGGCAGGTCCGTTTGCTTGTGCGCAATTCTGCGCGCCTGTGCCCCTTGCGTAAGGGGGCGGGATCTCGGTCTGGGTGAACAGATAGCTGTCATTCTTTTTCAAGACCTCCAGCGCTTCTTCCACAGCCGCCTGCTGATTTTCACTTTCTCTCAAGGCCTTCACATCCAGCAGCGCGGTAATCGCCTTGGCATTGCGGCCGCCGGCCTGTGCGATCGCCTGATTCAGTACTCCGCTGAACGCCAGCTCTGCCAGTTCCTTTTGGTGCCGCACCTCTGCCTGGTTATACTTCTCCTGCCAGTGCTTGAATGCCTGAATGTCCCGGCCGTTTTCCTCCATGATGGCATCGATCACTTCCTTGGGAAGCGGCTGGTCTCCCACTCTGAGGTTCTGCAAAAATTCCCGTTTCATATGTACTCCTTTCCTCCGCTACGCTTTTTATGGGTTCGCTCCCCCGCGGCACCGTAGTTTTACGACTTCGGCCCGGTCAATTTTTTATAATTTACTTTTTGCTGTTTTCCGATTCTGTCAGGGCATATACTTCTGTCGAATAGCCGCAAGCTCCGCTTCCGTATCCGCAGGCATGTTGAACCGCCAGCCCAGTGCGATCTCCGGCTTTAAAAGCCCAGATGCCACCATGGCCTTGTACTCCTCCCAGGTCTTGTCCTCGTCATAGAGGATCCCATTGCCCCAATCCATGCTCACCCGGGTATTTTCCGGCACCTCCAGCTTGTACATCCGGGCCAATACACAGCATAGCTCCACCGCCTGCTGTACAGCATTTTCCCACATCCCCTGAAAATCGATCACCGTCAAATTGTAATCCCCGGCACTGGATGCGATCTCCGTAGCTGTCCGGTCCTCCGCGTTGGCATCCGACAGCATCCCCCGCTTCAGCCCGATCACACTCTCCACATTCCGCAGATACTCCTGCTTCCGGGCCAGAAAGGACTGCTCCCGCAGCTCCGGCGAGAAGATCGTGATTCCTACCCGCTCCGGGTCCTCGTCCAGTCCCACAAACAAATGATCCTCCAAAACCAGACCGCCGGGCGTGTTTCTTTTCAGCAGATCGCTTGACGCAATGATCCGGCTCTCGCCCCGGCTGAACTCCCCGTTCATCTGTGCCTCATTCCGGTCAATATTCCGGATCAGTCCCACCGCCGGCGCGAATACCGCCACCCCGTCCGGGCTGCCGTCCACGCAGTTGACAATCGGTGTTTTGACGCAAACCAGCCCCACTGAACCCACAGGCAGCGGATACCGATACCGCTGTGCAAGCTTTCCATAGGCCGGATGCTCCGTAAGCGCTGCCTGTGTTCCCAACGCACCTGCGGAAGACGAACGGTACAACCGGTTTTCAATGGTCAAAAATCCCTGTTCATCTACTGTCCGGCGCTCTAAAAGAGTGTAGTAGTAGTTGCCCCGGACACTTTTTTCCACCGTCCCCAGATCCGTTGGCACGCCGTTTCCATCCCGGCCAAAGATCAGCACATTATTTCTCGGGATCAGTGTAAAGGAAAAACTGTCCCCATCCGGGCAGGGCTTGATGTAGCATTCGCCGCCCACCAGTGCAAACTGCATGGCTTCCTTTCTCTGCCGGTCCAGCGTCTCCACGATTTTCTGCACGATCCCATTCTTTGCACTTGCTTTGTACTCTCCGAATATGGTCTTCACCAGCTTGTTGACCACGGTGTAGGGAATCCGCTGACAGGGATCTCTGTGGGCCGTTGCCTGCTGCTGATAATACATCTCAAACCAGTCTGTGATGGCCCTGCGCATAGCAGTGGTTGTCCTGTCCCATGCCCCAAAAGCCTCCTGATAGTCGTAAATACCCATTATTCCCCTCCCCGATTGTAGATCTGGATCTTTCTCCCGGCACGGATCCCCTTCTCAAGCCCCTGAATATAGGCCCGCAGTTCCCGATTCTCCGCCCGCAAAGCCCGCAGTTCTCGGCTCAACTGCCGATTGTCCTCCAAAACTGTCTGTTTTGCCCACATAGGCAAAAACCCCTCAATCAACCATTTTTTCATGTTTCGCTCCTCTCTTGACTGCATCCAAAATATTCCCATCTCTTCTGAGCACCGTAGCACAGAAATACCGCACATCATCCATAGCGTGATCCTGCTCCTTGCAGGGCGTGTCCTTTTCCGCCTTTTCATCCCACCGGTAAAGTCCAAATTCCCGAATAGTATCCTTGCATGCCGGTGCGAACTGTAATACCCCAGCCTGCAAAAAGCCCGCCACCAGCCGGATCCCGTCCAGCACCTCATTTCTGGCCTTGCGCACTGAAAAACGCCCATGGGAACGGATGGTTGCAATAAAGGAGGCCGCCGAAGGGTCTACGACCACCAATTCCACAGGCAGTGTACCTGCCAGTTTTTCCAGCTCCCTATAGTAATCCTCGTCTGTGTACTGTTTTCCCCGCTCCCGACCATCGTAATAAAACTCTTTGATTCGCACCGCCTTGCCCTCGGCTACACACCACAGCCCTGCCGAAAAAGGATTCAGCGTCCCGTAGTCCACAGAGATGTAATACCGCCCCGCCACCGGCAGCTCCCGGGCAATGTGCCTGCCTTTGTCAAAGCTGTAAATAAGCCCCTCCGCCATGCACCATTGCCCTAAAATGTACCGCTGATAAAACACCCCTGTGTACAGTGTCTCATACCGCCTGCGAATCTTCCTATCCAATCCCGGATTATCTTCCATAGTAAAGTGCAGATGCAGCATATTCTTTTCCCGGCTTTTTAGGATCCACTCCTTGTAAAACCAATGCTCCGGTCCCGCCGGATTGCAGCTAAACCACAGCCCGGACCCGGCTGTCGAACAGCGAGCGCAAGCCTGCTCCACAAAAGACCTTGGCATCAGCGCCGCCTCATCCAGCAGCACCCCTGCCAGAGTGATGCCTTGGATCAGCTTATAGGAGCTTTCGTTTTCACCGCCAAACAGATAATAGGTATTTTCATGCCCCCTTCCATTGCTGACCACCAGCTTACTTTGGCTGGGATACTCCCGAATATCCAGAATCCCGCCCAGCCATTGCTGCAGATTGGCCACAATGTTCCGCCGCAGAGCCACCACTGTTTTTCCGCATATAGCAAATGTCTGCCCTGAAAATCCGGCCATGCTCCATAAAAAGAACCCATCCACCATGCAAACAGTTTTGCCGGAACGCACTGCCCCATCGCAAATGATCCCATCATATTCCCGAAGCCCCGGCCGATTCCACCATGTCATCGCCAGGATCTGCCGCTTGCTGAAGCTCCGGTATATCATCCGTAACCACCTCCCCCCGGGTAGCCGCCAGGATCGCCTCCAGCAGATTATTTTTCTCCTGCTCCTCTCGGCCCGCCGTGCTGTCAAACATGCCGATGTGCTTTCCCAGTAGTTCCAGTGCCTTTAGCTTGTCGTAAAACTTCACCTTCAGCCCGCTGGCATTCCGCTCAATGGAAGCGATGGCTGCCCCCGCCTCCGGGGTCAACTCCTGGGCTGGCTTGATCATCAGTGTGTTACCTTCTACATACAGGCAGTCCGTAGCCCTGGCAAATCCGATAGCCGCTAATTCCTCTACTACTTGCTCCACGCGAACCTCTTTTTTCTTTCTCCGCGCCATATTTTCCGCTCACCTCCTTGCGCCTGCTTTCAGCATCCCTATCATACCGCAGCAAATACCCAAAACCTTCCCATCTTTTTCCCACGCCCAGGCTGTTCTCCTTTTAAAAAACGCAACCGCCAAAATAACACTTGACATTTCCTATAATTGTGATATAATTCAATACGCTCAGCACGGAGGCTTAGCTCAGCTGGTTAGAGCGCATGCTTCACACGCATGAGGTCACAGGTTCGAGTCCCGTAGTCTCCACCAGAAAAGAAACACCATTTGTCTACCGGACAAATGGTGTTTTCTTTTCAACTAAATCCGTCCTATCGGTCGGGATAAATCCCGCTTTCGTGGGATGAAATCACTTCGTGTTGAAATCCGACTTTGTCGGGAGTAGGACGGATTTGATTTCATCTGCGAAGCAGATTTCATCCGAACGGGGTGAGGATTTCATCGCGCCTTGCGCGATTTCATTGAAAACCGTCGAACCCTGTGATATAATGAATTCAAAGAGGTGATTTTGATGGCTGAAAATAAATTGGCGGATTTATCTACAGAATTTGCGATTCAAATATTGAAGCTGACCGATAACATCAAGGGACACTATTCCTTGTCTAATCAACTTGAACGAAGCGGAACGAGTATTGGAGCCAATATCCGTGAGGCAAAATATGCACACAGCCGTCCCGATTTTATTGCAAAGTTGCAGATTGCATTAAAAGAATGTTACGAAACAGAATATTGGATTGAAATAGCACAAAAAGCCGGCATTATCTCTGAAGATGTTACAAGAAGCGTTTTGCATAATTGCGGCTCAATTCGCAGAATACTCATTTCCTCCATCAATACCGCAAAGGAGAATGTAAAATGACTTACTGCTTATTAAAGAAAGCTGATGACGAAGATATACCGCTCATTCTTTCTGTTTATAAGCAACCATCGATTTCGCAGTTTATCAGTATTGATGAAGAAAACTATTGGAAATATATAACGAGTAAGTCGGATCGTAGCCATGTCGT
>JAZNIG010000028.1:0-2188 GCA_045577355.1 Faecousia sp.
TCCATTCTGCTGCAGGATCTGGCGATAGGCTTCCACAGCCCGGTGGGCAGCACCGGTATTGCCGTTAAAGGAGGCGGAGAAGTTCACACCGTCACTGCCGTAGTCCTCGATGTACAGCTCGCCGCCGCAGGTCCACTTGGGATACTGAGGAAGGAGCTCATCCCATTGGGCCAATACCTTGGCATTCTTTCTGGCTTCCATTTCTTCCTCCTGCAGCGCAGCGGGAAGCTTGGTGCCGCAGTCCTGACAGAACTTGGTGCCCACGCCGTTCTGCTTGCCGCAGTTCGGGCAAACGGCACTCTGTCCCAGGGTCTGCTCCGGCAGCTTTGCGCCGCAGCCGGGGCAGAATTTTTTATCCGCCGTGGCAGGTTCGCCGCATTCGGGACAGATCTTCAGATCCTTGGTCATCTGATTGGCATAGCCCTGCATGGAGCGTTCCAGATTGGCAAAGGCACCTTCCAGACCGGAGGTGGCCTGCCGGGTCTGCTGTGCCGCGTTGCCCGCAGCCTGGTCAAAATGCTCTGCGGCTTTATTGGCATATTCTGTCGCTCTGGGTTCCACCACCTGCTGTACTGCCTTGCCGATGGCGTTGCCCAGACCACGGCTGACACCCTGGCTGATTGCGTTTTGAAGTGTTCTTTTCAAAAAACTCATAATGATCCTCCCTTTGTTACAGATTCTTGTACTTAATCAGAATCTGCCTTCTGCCGGAAACCTCCAGCTTTTTGTAAATGTTCTTACAGTGGAAATGGACGGACGAACTGCTGATAAACAGTTCCCTGGCGATCTCTTCCTGTGTCTTGTCTGACAGCAAATGCACAAACACCTCCAGCTCCCGCGGGGTCAATTTTGCCAGTTCGGGATATCTCTGCCGGAGAGATTTCAACTCCTGCTTGGCCAGCTCGACATATTCCAGAAAACCCAGTTTCTTGTCAGTCATATATGTCATTGCTTCCTCCTTTCCTTTTCAACCCCCGCTTTCTCAGCCTTTCTGTACCTCTGAAAGCAACATCAGTTGGATGCAATGTGCATGTTCATTCTACCATTTGTTACAACAAAACACATTGGGGGTTTTCCTCCCACTTTTGATAGTTTCCGACACACAGGTTGATTTGGGTGGGTAAATCTGGTATGATTTGAGTAACCCTACCATTTGTGATGGTTTTATTGTAGCCTTTCGGTGGTGGGAATGGTATCCCTTATCTAAGGGGTTTTTCGGGATACCTACCAAAATTCGGGGGATTTTTACCGATACTGGGGATGTAACTATGAATTATTCCGTTCTGTTAGCCAATCAGCGCAAGCGCCAGAATGTCAGCCTGAAGCACCTGTGCTGCTTTGCTATGTTCTGCTTCTGGCAGATGGGCTTCATCTATTTTATGGGGCCTGCCCTGACGATCGACGGTCGGACACCGCTGCCCATTGATATGGACAATCTGACCGTACTCATGGCAGGGTGCTATGTACTGTCCATTACCTATATGATCTTCCTGCCCCGGTATGTTGTCTGGGCGGAGCGTGTGTGTACCCTGACTGCGATAGCCACAGTGCTGGGACTGTTCCTGCCCTTGCCGACCGAAGTGCTGAAGGGGCTGATCTATGCCCATGTGTTCTGCTGCTGCACCATGATCGGCTTTGAAACCTTCATCATAGTGAATTTCTTATCCGAGAAAAGCGCCATTAACGCGCTGACTGCCGGTTACGGCCTTGCGTTATTCCTGATCGCTTTGGTTCAGAACGACTTCCTTGCCATTACCTTCCCGGTATTCCGTGTGGTCACGGTAGCAGCACTTGGCTTGCTGCTGATCTTTACTTTCCGTTTACCGGCCTCTCCCAAGGCTTGTCCTCAGTATGTCCGCAAGGACAGCGGCTTGGTCGCGCCCAAAAAGTTACTGACCGGCACCTTTATTCTGGTGTTTGTCAGTTCGCTGATGGGGGTGTCCGGCCCCTCTATTTCCGCTGAGGTGCGCCATGGTGTGTTTGTTACCTATTTTGTGGATGCCATTGCCAGCATACTGGTCTTTTTCCTGTACAGGAAGAAAGAATTCCACCCTTTCCGGTGTATTTCTTTCGCTGTCGGTCTGGCCTGCATCGGCTTCCTGCTGATGTATGTGGCAGACTTTGTGCCCTGGGTCAGCTATATTTCCTGCGCTCTGATCGGTTTCGGTATGTTTGCCTGCCAGATGGT
>JAZNIG010000029.1:0-4783 GCA_045577355.1 Faecousia sp.
ACCCCTTGCCAGCCAAATAAAGGGCATTTCTGCCACATGACGCAGCTTCAGCCAGATGTTATGATTATTAATCGCCTTCACCAAAATAGACATTACAAGTCGGAGGCCAAGCGGTCTTAGGAAGACAAGTGTTAACTACAACTCCTTGGCTCACAGAACGACATGGCTACGATCCGACTTACCCCTTGCCAGCCAAATAAAGGGCATTTCTGCCACATGACGCAGCTTCAGCCAGATGTTATGATTATTAATCGCCTTCACCAAAATAGACATTACACCCGCACAATTTGCTCCCAGCGTATCCGTAAAAATCTGATCCCCCACCAGCGCAGCCTCATGGGGCGCAACGTTGAATTTCGTAAGACATTGCCGGATTCCTTTGGAAAACGGCTTTTTCGCATGGGTAATACAGGGAATACGCCGGGCCTTGCAAAAGGTCTTCACCCGGTCCTTACGACTGTTGGAGACTACACAAAGCTGAATCTCCGATGCAGTCATTTTTTCCAGCCACGCGGCCATCTCCGCCGTGGGCACATCCGTGGTATAGGGCACGATGGTATTGTCAAAATCCAGCATCAGCAGCCGGATTCCCCGTGCTTGCAAATATTCCGGCGTCAGATCTGTCACCCGGTCCGCCAGTATCACCGGCAGCAGCGGAAAATTCATATTTCCATTCTCTCTTTCATAAATTATGAAAGGATTATAACACGAAAGGATGGATTTGTCCATGGCTTTGCCCTTATATCTTGCCATGACGGCAGCCGAAATATCCTGCGCCCAGGCGTTGCCGGCAAGGTGCGCATATATGGCCTGCCATTTTTCCCCCTACGGAACAGGTCTTTCTAACTTCCCCCTGCATCTTCCCGAAGGCGCTATGCTGATCCTGAACGACCGCACACCGGTACAGGGCCACGACCCGGCGCTGATCGCCGCGCAGCTTGTCCAGCTTGCGGAGGAACAGCAAGCCATTGGGATCCTGCTGGACTTTCAGCGGCCCAACGTTCCCCGGACTGCCGAGATCGCAAACGCCATTCTCTCCAGCCTTCCCTGTCCGGTAGGCATCAGCGAATACTACGCCCGGGATCTGCGCTGTCCGGTATTTCTGTCTCCCCCACCCCCAGACTGTCCGCTTCCCAAATACATAGCCCCCTGGCAGGGCCGGGAGCTGTGGCTGGAAGCGGCGTTGGAGGGGCAGCGCACCACCGTCACCCCCAAGGGGAGTAGTGTCACACAGGACTACTCCCCCGATCCGGTCAATTTCCCACATAAGGATACGAAGCTTCATGTTCACTACAAAATCGAAGTCGCGCCAAACCAGATCCATTTTACGCTCCGCCGCACCCAATCGGACCTGACCGCGCTCATCCAGGAGGCGGAAGCACTGGGCTTTACCCGGGCGATCGGCCTTTATCAGCAATTGGGAAACTTATTTTGAAGCGGGCTGTACCATGGGGCAGTTTTTCCAAAACAGCCGCGGCAAACACCTGGGATTCGCAGCGGCAGCGATCCGCATCTCGCGGACGGATAGCCGCCACTGCCCCAAAAACGGCATAACAAGCAACGTACAACTTACGGTGCCTGTTATGCCGTTTTGTGATCTTCAATATCTGCAAAAATTTTACTATATATCCAGCCCCTGTGTCAAGATAAAACATTTCAAAAATAAAGAATCTGCCTTTTGAACAAAAAATTATATCATTTATTAGTAATATTTCCATCTTGCAAATATTTTAGCAAGCAAATATAATATAAGTGTCAATAGGGAACATCTGTATTTGTTTGAATCCCACATATAGATTTACAGACAATGGATGTGAGGGTAACAATTACTTTTAAGATTGGAGCTGGTTAGCATGAAGTATGCAAGGAGAATGATGGCGCTGCTGGCCCTGCTTTTATGCTTGGGGCTGACTGCCTGCGGAAAAAACCCTTCCGGAAATCAGGAAACCGCGTGGGTCGGCGCGGCCAGGTATCAAGGTGCCTTCAGCGATCAGGGGTACTATTATATGAAAGACGGCATTTTGTCCTATCTGGATATTTCCACCGGCAACACCACCGTTCTGTGCACCAAAGCCGGATGCCCCCATAAAGACGAATTTTGCGAAGCACATACCTTTTCCTATCTCGATTATAACGCAGGCGGCACCTGCTTCTGGAACGGCAGCCTGTATTTTGTTGAGCTCACCAGCGAAGCCACTAACCTGGTCCGCTGTAATGCCACCGGCACGGACCGGACGGTGATGGGCACATTGGGCGCCAAATATACACAGGACAAAAAACAGATAACCACCCAAAATTTTGCCCTGTCAGAAAATTTCTGGTACTATCACGCAGAGGTAAAAGGCTCCGTTTGGGATGAGAAAGCGCAGCGGTTTACCACCAAACGGGTACTGGATTATATTGGTCGGATCGACCTGCGTACCGGCAAAGAGGAGATTCTGGTTGAGGATCAGGAAAACACGCTGGCTCTCTATGCCGCAAAAAATGATGCTGCTGTGTTTTCAACCCACGGAATACCCGATGTGGACATTAGTGATCGTGAAAACTACCGGGAACAGTTGTACAAACTCCCATTCATCTTCAAGCGCTGGGACGGGCAGACCGGCCAGATCAGCACATTGTTTGAGAAAGGCAGCAACGGTTCAGCCGGCATACAGGCGCTCACCTTAAGGGGTGTCTATAAAGACAAACTCTATTATAGCGTAAGCGTGGATGGTAACTTAAATCAATATACCTATAACTTGAATACCGGAGAAGATGCGCTGTTTGCCGCGCAAACAAACATGTTCTTCTGGGGCGGCGGATATGCCCGGTGCAGAGATTTCGTTTCCGGCGGGGATTGGTACATATTAGAGCTGGAAAGCGGCAAAAAACTGCCCATCGATCCGGAGGGAAACCTTCTATTTGAGTGCGGCTCAGATCGGGGCTGTATCCTGCAGTTGTCTGCAGATCCCCCGGACGGAGGACCTAAGGAGCACCGGGTTTGCTATGTACCCTATACGGCGCTGACCGACGGTTTGCAGGAGACAGACCTGACGCCCGTCTATACTTGGAGAAATTCAATGTAGGAATCGATTTTCCTGCAAAAACGCAGAGGATGCTAGACGGGCATCCTCTGCAAGCTTTAATAAACAATATCTGTAAAAATTCTACCTTATATTACTGCCTGTGTCAAGATAAAACATTTCAAAAATAAAGAATCTGCGTTTTGAACAAAAAGTTTATCATTTATTAGTAATATTTCCATCTTGCAAATATTTTTGCAAGCAAATATAATATAAGTGTCAGCAGAGAACAAATCAAAGCATATCAATGTTTTTATGGTATGTTGCATAAAAAGGAAAAGGTGATTCCGATGAAGAAGTAATCCCGCTTTCGTGTAACCGGAGGACGAAAGCTTTGCGGTGTATTTCTCTAGAATTAAGTAATGCTGGGAAATACCGAAAAATTCCCTTGATCCGGCAAGGGCACAACATAAATTTAATATCAATCAGGAGGCATTGGATATGTTACATAAATTTAGAAGATTTTTTGTGCTGACACTGTGCCTTGCACTGGTGAGCTGCCTAAGTGTGACTGCTTTTGCGCAATCTAGATTCTCTGCTTTTGAAGACTATGACGGGGGCGACACATGGGTAGAAGCAAGTTGTTCAATATCAGCTTATATGACTACGGGCGTACTATATATGGAGACTGCGATCGCTGCTCCTCAAACAACAACATCCGTTTCCTGCAGATATTTAGATAATAATTTAGAAACTCAGTATGCTAGTGATAACGGTGCAGGTTTATATGAATCGTCTGCATCTGTGATTTTCACAGAGAATAACATATATCACTTAGTTGATGCTTTTTATGATTTTTGGGCGGAAGTACCCACTAGTTATGGTTGGCAGGAGTTTGAACTTAACTCTATTCACATCGAATACGAAATACAATAAATTCTATTTGGAACACATAGGAATGTCGGACTGTTTCCTATCTGATTTTGCTGCACTGTTGGCCAGTCCAAGACTGGCCAACAGCCATATCGTCGCTTATGTCGGTCAAGCTTCCGCGATACGGCAATTCTGAAAAAGGTTCGGATAACATATAACAATAACATCTGTATTCGTTTGAATTCCACATATAGATTCACAGCCAATGGATGTGACGATCACAATTACTTTTAAGATTGGAGCTGGTTAGCATGAAGTGTGCAAGGAGAATGATGGCACTGCTGTTGGTGTTCGGATTGCTGTTGGCGGGCTGTAGAATCGGCACTCCCTCCGTAACGGACGGTACTACCGAAAATACCGGCGCCACAGAACATACTACCCCAACAACCGGAACATCAGGAGACAAAAACAAAATCTCCTGTCAGTACCTGCCGAAAACAGTGGACAATCCCGATGGCTTACCGGTTCTAAAATGGGTTTGCCTGACCCATTACTCCTTTGGCGGCAGCAAACGGACATGGACCGAGGAGCCGGCAGTGGAGCTGAACCAAATGCTGGCTGACCGGAATATGCCTTTCCGGGTTCAGTTTGTTTTATTTACCTATCCAAACTATATGGATAACACCCAGGACTGGTTTACTGTCCCGGAAGTCCAGGAAGCGTTGAAGGACGCGGACCTGATCTATGCCGGAATGAATCAGGACTCCATCACTAAGTACCTGACACCCATCACAGAGTATGTGACCGGTGACGCCCAGCCCTCCCTGAAAAACGCGGTGCCTCATCAGCTAAGCTGGCTGACCGGGACAGTGGGTGAGGAAATATACGGTTATAGCGCAGCCCTG
>JAZNIG010000030.1:0-25911 GCA_045577355.1 Faecousia sp.
TGGGCATAGGAGAAGGTCATTTCTCCGCCAAGAGCGGATCCGTCCGATTCCACTACCCGATTGACCCGGTAGGGCTGGTACGCACCGGATGTGGTGTTGTAGGTATAGCTCAGCTTATAGCCATCCACATCCATTGCAGAGGCCAACAGTTGATTGGTTCCGTAGGTGTAAGCAGCATACTTACCGTCCTTGTCGGTAATGTGGGTTAACTGCTGGCCGCTGTAGGTAAAGGTTACATAGCTGATCTCCGTACTGCCGGAGCCTTTGTAGCTGATCCGGCTTAGCAGGTTGCTGGAGTTGTAAGTAAAGCTGTATACCCGACCAGCGCCGTCGGTGATTATGGAGATTCTGGGACTGGTGCTGTTTTCATAGGTGACGGTGATATTGCTCTTGACCTCTTGGTTATTTTCCTGCTTGGTCAGGCGGCCTTCTGTATCGAAGTAACTCTTGTTTCCGTCCTTGTCTTCAATGCAGTATTTCGTTGTGCCGCTGCCATTGGTGGTCAGGATCAGCTCCAGGCCGTCCTCGTCACGAAGCACACCTTCTTCATCTGCTGTGAAGTAGTGATCTGTGCCGTCGGCATCCTCCCAGATATAATAGGTCAAAGTGGTGGAATCCGTTTCCCACCGGTAAAGCCGCTGGTGGAAGTTTGTCCGCCAGCCTGTGCCAACGCCGAAGAAATTGCCGCCGCTGTCGTTGGAGTTGGTGCCGTCATTGTTCATTTCAATGGCATCATTGGCGTTATAGACATGACTGATGGACACCGGCATCCGGTTGCCGCCGAAGCCGATATCATTATGGACCCACACCAGATTGCCGGTGTAGTTGTTGACATAACCGGTACCGGCCCGGCCCGCGGAAGCGGAGGTATAGTCCCAGTAGCTTTCCAGGCCGTTGTTGTTCCGGAAGTAGATCAGCAATGCCGGGTCGGTAGGATCGTCATCATAGTTGCAGGAATAGAATTCCTTCCAGGAACTGGTATTCCCGGATTGCTCCACTTCATCAGAAGCCTTGATTACCAAGCCATAGTTATTTCCCGTATACCAATCCCGGACGATATCGGTCACATTCCAGTAATACCGGCCCGCGTTGGTGACCATGGCATAGTCCTCAATGGTTTCACTGAAGCTCGGCGCGTTATTCCAGCACAGGTTTTCCACCTGCCATGGGCCGTTGACCTTGTGGGCAGTGGCAGGGACAGTGCTTGTGCCTGTTCCGATCTTATAAAGGGATACCTCAGCCTGCACGATCACATCGGAAGAGGTCAGGGTGGGCAGGTTTGCAAAGCCCAGATAGATCCGGGAAATGCCGTCATTGGCGCTGTAACCGATCTGCAGCGTGGAGCGCATATAGTCCGCCTCTGCGGGTCGGGCGGATATGACGGTGGTGTCCTGAATGTTGTTGTCGCTCAGGTCCGCGATCATCACAGGATCCAGCACCACCGGCCAGGCCCGGTCTTCTGCTGCCAGCCAGGAGACGGGCAGAACATACGACAGAGTCCAGGTGCTGCCCTTGCCGGTCAGACTTACCTGAATATCCCGGTTTTCCTGCTTCCCGGCGTCCACCAGGTAGGGCGCGGGCATGACCATAACCACATTTTCCTTGGCCCGGTCATAGAAATAAATGCTGTTGTCATCCTGCAGAACCGGGATCATGTCGCCCACATTCAGGGTGTACCGGTAACCCCGCAGGGTGCTGCTGTAGGATTCCAGAATAATGGATTCCTTCACCTGATTGGCTTTCAGGTCGTATTGGATATCCGTGCTTCCGTAAACATCCGCGTACAGAAGCTGGGACACGTTTTTCCCGATCACGAACGCCTCATGCCGGGCTTCTTCCTTTGCCTGTGTCAGGTCGACGGTCTGGATCTGGCCTCGAACCGCCTGAGCTGCCTGGACGGTGAAGGTCTGCGCCGTGCCGTCTACAGATAGCTGGAAGCGCTCCCCTTCTGTCGGCGCTGCCAGCGCGGAAGTTTGCAGTTCCAGATTCCCCGGCTGCCGCAGCTCACCGGCCATGCCGAAGGACAGGGCGTGTCCGTCTTTGCTGATCGTAATGGCGTTGTTTTTCGTCAATTGCCCCGGGAACGAAATATCCCACACGCCGGCAGTGTTGCTGTAGGTGCCGTCTGCACCCAGACGCAGGGTGTTATCGATTTCCTCCCATTGTCCGTTTACCTCGTAATGAACCGGCTGGCCATACACCGCGGACACATACAGGCCGTTATTCAGCTTGAACTCCTTGCTGAATTCTGTTCGGTGTTCTTCTACTTCCTGTACGATCTCACTGTTGGAAACATCTATTTTCTCTGCAGACACCGCTTTCGGCGTGCTTACCGTGTATTCTTCCGCAATTGCGCGCAGGGGAAGCATCTGCAATACCATGACCAGCGAAAGAATCATACTGCAAAAGCGTAAAAACCGTTTTGTCATGTTGTCAATTCCTCCTGTTATATAGTAAATCGTGGAAAAATAAACAGCGCATAAGCTGTTGTGCTGCACAGCTTATGCGCGTAGTTGGCTTGCTTCTAACCGGTCTCCCCAGAGGCTGAGAGGATCCAACACACGTTCATAGCTGCCGTAATGTGCAGTAATGTTCATGGCTGATCCACCTCCATTAAGTATGTTATATATCTATTATTACCACAAACTGTTTACAATGTTAATAATTATTAGATAATATGTTATATTTCAGTGCAAATCCCCCAAAGGAACAATCCTTTGGGGGATTTGCTATTGAACTTCTACCACGTGGATGTCTTCCATGGTAAACTCGGACTGAGTGAGCACAACATCTGCGATGACTGCCACATCTGCTTGCTTCAGACCACCTTCCGGAGCAGCTACAGCTACAGATATCTTTTCATCTGTAATATAAGCTACACAATCTGCGTAACCTTTCGCTATGATTAGGCTTTCGATTTGAGCCTCACAAAGGGCGGTCTGCACGATTTGCTCTAGCTGCGCATTGGACTGGGCAGCTTCCGCACTATCGTTATAGGCCATAGCCTCTTGGAGCAGCGTTACTGCACTGTCTCTGGCTTCCTGTCGGGATAGTCTGACTGCGGAAAAATATTCACTGCGTGTATTGGTTACTGTATTTGTGGAACTATCTTCACCCATGACAAGAGTATCAGGGGAAAGAATCTTATCTGCATCCAGAGTATCTGTTAGGTTCACGGTGGTCTGATCTTCACTGTAAAGCCAGTTTACATAGATACCTGCGCAGACAGTAAACAGCACCGCTGCTGCTACCAAGTTTTTTTTCCAATTTTTCATAGTAAAATGCCTCCATTCATTTCATTTTCAAAACGGAAATACGATCTGAAGTTAACCCTGTAACCTTGGATACCGCATCAACTATCGCTAAGCGCACCACAGCGCTATCGGCGCCCTGACAAACAATAATGGCACCTCGATAGGTTGGCGGATTGATCTGTTTTATTAGACCTGTTTGATTGCGGTCAGCATCTGTGACCGTTACAGTATCAATCTTCGTATTGCTGGTATCCTCTGTAATGGATATATTGTCATCTGTCTGGTAGACAGTTTCCTCACCTAACGCAACAGTGAGTAAGACCTGTACATTTCCAGCCCCTTCTATTTTGCTGAGGATCTGAGCAAGTGTTTCGTTGACGGAAGTAACCTTGTTTGTTTGCTCCGGTGTGGATTTTGGCGCAACTACCTCTTCCCTATCACCACTTATTGGTAGTGCCATCAGTACCAGTCCGATCATCAGTATTAAAGCCACATACCGATATTTTTTTATAAAGTTTATCATTTTTATACGTAAGGATGCTAGATCCATGACTGGTCCTCCTCTGGAATTCCCAAATCATTTGCAATATACTGGCGCAGCACCTCTTTTGTATACGGAGAAACCGAACCCTCTATGACTACCGCGCAGGGTACGGGCAGGCTTTCACTGGTCAGCGTCACCTCCACCTTAATATCCAGCTCCATGGAAACAGCTTTGTCCAAGATATATGCTTCGGTTTGTGATTTTATGATAGTGCGCAATTGATCCAGTGCCATTGCCTCACCATTAGCTACAGCGCTATTTGCCTCAAAAGATAACCCGTTTACGTAATCCATAAAACCATCCAATTGAATTTTAACCAAGGGTGAAATTACTGTCAGAGCCATGAACAATCCGGTGATTAGCCGTACGATCGCAAAATAACTACCTTTCTTCCCTATTATTGTATTGACAATACTGCACAGAATTGCAGCTGCTATTACAGAAAGCAGATATTGCCGGATATGGTCCATTAGGAGACCCCTTTCATAATGCAGACTGTACTAATGAGCAACAGTAGGCATATGGTGCCAGTCATTGCCAGCAGCATCCCCATTGCCCCTGAAAAATCCGCTATTAACGTAGTTGATTCCTTTGTGCCGATTACGCTGCAAACAGCTGCGGTCAATTTTAGGAGTAAATATTGACTGCCAATCTGTAAAAATGGTCCAATCCATACTGCAAGAATTGCCAGCAAACCATATACACCCACAGCGCTTTTCATAACACCGGCGCTGACCAGGATTGTCTCTGAAGCATCAGATAAAATGCTCCCCACTACCGGCACCGCGCCTGAAATAGCCAACTTGGCTGCTTTTACCGCAGCTGCATCCGCTGTTCCACTGACAACACCTGTAATACTCAGATACCCCGTAAAAGTATAGAGAATAATTTTCAGACACCAGGTCATAGCCCACTTTATAAAATCCCTTAGATTTTTTAGAAGTGCTTCCCCAACAACACTATTGGCAATACATAGGCACAAATGAATGTATAGCATAGGTACCATCAGCGTGGAAACCGCGGAAGATAAAATGGAATCAAATAACGCGGTACCTGTATAGAGCGCTGTAGAGGCAGCAACCCCACCCTGGGCTGCCAGGGCGCCAGCCATGACCGGAAGTAGCAATTTTCCGTAATCGCTAAGTGCGGTGATTGTGTTAATCCCTAATGTAATCAGAGAGTTGGTAGGTTGGAGTAGCACTACGCCTATTCCCAGCGTGCCAGCAAGCTGTGCAACCCGCTTTGCACGGTCAGAAAAATTCTGCAGCATGGTTACCAAAAGCACGATGGCAATTAGTGAAAGACAAACACCGGCACCTTCTGCTAAACTTGGCTGCAGCTTAGAAATTGCGGATCTGATCACATACCATAAACCTTCTGCAAAAGATTCGTTGTCCTCTGGCATGTATTCCTGTGCTGATTCGGGAGCCATCGGTGCTGTAAACTCCATTGCGCTTACGGGGATAACCATAGAAGCAATGATTAAAACAAGGAGGATGATTCTTCTCATATTGCCCCCAGTATCTTATCGATTAGTTCAATTAATTCATTTAGAAGCGGGATTGACATCCAGAGAATAGTAGCTGTTGCCAGTAATTGCAATGCCTTACCCAGGGATGCGTTTCCTGCATCTGTGCAGATCAGACCGGTGATCTCAGCCAATAGCCCAATCCCTACCGCTTTCATCAGAATCGTTAATGTTTCAGAATCCAGCTGACCGATAGATTGCAGCCGACCTAAAAAATCAGTCACAGGCTTCAGGTAGATGATTGCTGTGCTTACTAACATACAGCACACTGCAATTGTTAAAAGAAGGGATATATCTTTCCCCTGTTTTGAAAGGGTTAGAATCAGGACGATTGCGATAAGCACACCGGCAGTTGATTTAATAAAAATATCCATTATAAATTGAAGAGTGTTTTTACCAGGTCGAACAGCTCCGATATTTTTTGGGCGACCATCATCAGCACAACTACTAACCCAGTCAACGTAGTCATAGTAGCCTGTTCATCCCGACCGGAGCGGGAAAGTACCTGGTTCAGTATGGAAACAATAATACCTACAGCGGCAATTTTAAAAATAAGATCAATATCCATAAGCTAAATAAATAAAATTGCAATCGCAGCACCGGCACAAAGTCCAAGCGTTTGATAACTCCTTAAACGGACTTCTCTGTTTTCGTTCAGCATGTCCAATTTTCTTCTGCAATCTTGACGTACTGCTTCCAACCCTTTTAATTGACCCTCAATATCAAATCGCCCAAGTGACCGCCCTAAAAGCTCCAAAGCTGTCCGTGACAGCCGCGGGATATCCTTTAGCTGGCACAGTGCCGCATTCATACATCGTTCTACATCTGGGGATATTTGATCCTCCAGTTCTAAAGCAAGCGCTAGAAAAGCTTGACAGATGACACCACTGCTTTCAGCCGCAGCCTGGCGGCAAAGCACTGGAAGCGGTGTGAGACGGTATTGTAATTCGCACTCCATATAATCCAAAACTGAAACCAATTGCCGAAGGGTCTTCTCCTCCCGTAAGTGGGTGGCAGCCAGTTTAAAGCCAAATCCACCGCATCCTGCAATTACCATAATGGCGCCGATTACTTTTATGCTCATAATTCTATCCTTTCCATCCGCCAGGATTTATCAGATTGTAAAATTAACAATGTTTCAAATAAACGGCTTTTAATGATAGGCTTGTATACCGGTCGTGCATAGAGATCTGCACGGCTTCCTGCATGTGCAGTAGCTAGTAGCTGCACGCCGCACCAGCCTGCGTAGATAAGTGCATTACAGTCCTCTTGTGCGGTTATTTCATCCACAGCAATTATAGATGGACTCATATTGCGTAGGACCGCTTCAATACCTTGAGGTTTCGTACACCCGGTTAATACATCGGTTCTTCTCCCCGACGGAAAGCATATTTCATCTTGTACATGTGGAAATAACTCTCCCCGCTCGTCCACAACAGCTATAGAACCCTCTCCGTGTTCAGATTTTTGACGAATCAGATCCCGAAGCAATGTAGTTTTTCCACTCCCCGGCTTTCCAAGGATTAAAATGGAACCATTTATCTTTGCTGCACATTCTGCAATACATGGAAAATCTCTTGCTACACGCAGGTTGAGGGAGGTCGGTACTGTAATTCCGGTCATGATCCCATTGATCATAGTTGCTTCGCCGCACAGCCCTACACGATGGCCTCCAGGAGCCGTGATGTATCCGTGAGCTGCAGTTTTAGCTGCCCATGGGGAATATCTGGAGGCTGCATTCACACAAAAAGAGAGATCATCCCTCGTAACGGCCTGTCCTAGCCATTGACTGCCACTGGATGTTATGAGCTCTGGCGGAGAATTTAACCGCAGTCGCAGCTCCTGCAAGGTGTCCCTCCCTAGTCTGTTCACCTCCTGCCGTATTCGAACAGGTAATAAATTTAAATATGCTTGCCATGCGCACCTCATATGCATCACTCCTGAAAAAGACTATGCGCCTGAGGTGCACAGTAGCACCTCAGGCGCATAAAAAACCCGGCACAATTTGTGCCGGGAAAATTCTATTTTTTTAAAATACCATTTAAAGTGCGGCTGATCACTGTTCCGAGGAAAGCGCACAACAGCGCTTCCACTACGCCCTGAACACCAACAAACCAGCACGCGAACAGGATATGGTTTTGGGTGCCTGCAATTTCCATAAAACTGCCTATGTACTCCGTAGAACCAAACAGCAGTAAAAGTGTACTCATAAAGAACAGCGTGTTGAGTAATGCGCCGGAAAGACTTGCCGCTACATAGACTGCCATTTTTCTTGTCTGGCTGGTCTTTTCTCCGCTGCTCACAAGTACGTTGTGCAATACCTTATAGATCAGACCACACAAATATCCCATCAATGTGCGGGTCGGTACACAAACGAGAAATGTAAAAACCGGGTTAATTCCCATAAGTGCTACACCAAAAGCACTTTTTCCGAAACATTCCCAAAAGCTGATCAGTCCAAATACCAGACCTAAGCCAGCACCTGCCGCTGGGCCCATGGTAATGGCGCCTACGATCACAGGGAACTGCAAAATCGTCATCTCCAGAATACCGATTTTCAGCATACCCAGTCCTGTCAGCTCTAACACCAGCATAATGGCGACCAGGACAGCCATCTGCACCAGTGTCAGAATGTGTTTGTGTTGTTTGTTTTTCATAATAATTTCCTCCTTGCTGTCGCTCCGGCAGTCCGGATGCGATGCAAAATAATTGCCGAATACTCAGCTGGTTCTAAAACGGGCCGTCACCCGGAATAGATGATTAGAAGGGCGTGTTTTCGCTTGTATCTTCAGCTTCTCCCAAATCGTCAAAATCCATTTGTGTGCTTTTGACCAATCGCATAGTTTCCCATTGCTCCTTAGTAATCAAGATTGCTCTGGGTTTGCTTCCCTGAAATGGACCTACAATTCCCTTATCTTCCATTTCGTCCACAATTCTGGCAGCTCTGGCGTAGCCAAGTTTTAGACGGCGCTGAAGCATAGATACCGATGCCTGTCCAGTTTCAAGGATCACATCCACAGCAGCAGGAAGCATTTCGTCACCATCCAGCTCATCACTGGTGGGTTCTGGGTCAGTTGCGGTTGGCTTATTGCCAGTCTGTGCCGCCTTACGTTCAATCTCCTCAATGACCTGCTGATCGTAATTTGTTACAAAATTGGACTTGACGTAGTTGGCTACTGCCTCTACCTCGGTGTCACTGACATAGCAGCCCTGTACCCGCTTGGGTTTTCCGTTTCCAATCGGTGCATAGAGCATATCGCCCTTACCTACCAACTTTTCCGCACCTTGTGTATCCAAAATAATACGGGATTCCATTGCTGATGCCACAGCAAAAGCGATTCTGGAGGGAATATTAGCCTTCATCAGGCCAGTAATCACGTCTGCAGAGGGACGCTGCGTGGCAATGATCAGATGGATGCCGGCCGCGCGACCCATTTGGGCAATACGACAAATGGATTCTTCCACTTCCTTGGCAGCCACCAGCATCAAGTCTGCCAGCTCATCGATAATAACCACCACCTGAGGTAACTTGGTGCCTGCATCCTCCTGACTCTCTACAATGCTGTTGTAGGATTCCAAATCCCTGACTCCAGCATCAGACATAGCCTTGTAGCGGCGCATCATTTCGGAGACTGCCCACTGCAGAGAGCCTGCGGCCTTTTTAGGATCGGTTACCACTGGGATCAACAGATGCGGAATTCCATTATAAATACCCAGTTCTACCATCTTGGGGTCAACCATGATAAGCTTTACATCATCAGGGCTTGCCTTGTATAGCAAGGAAATAATAATCGAATTCATGCAAACTGACTTACCCGAACCGGTGGTACCGGCGATTAGCATATGGGGCAGACGTGCAATATTTCCGACGATACAGTTGCCGCCGATATCCTTGCCGACCGCAAAGGAAGATTTGGATTTCGCCTTGTTAAACTCTGGAGAATCAATGACCTCTCTTAGAGAAACGGTGGTCACTGTCTTATTGGGAACCTCAATGCCAACCACGGAAATCTTTCCGGGAACAGCAGCTATTCGAACACCTGTAGCACCCAAGCTTAATGCGATGTCATCTGCAGAAGTAGTTAGCTTGTTAAGTCTGACGCCCTTCTCAAGCTCCACTTCATAACGGGTAACGCTGGGACCACGCGTTACATTAATAATATGAGCCTCGATTTTAAAGCTGGCTAATGTTTCGTTTAGCCGTCTGGAATTCTCACGCATTTCACCCGTTCCGTCAGTATAGTTACCGCCCGGAAGTTTCAGCAGGTTAATAGGTGGGAAGCAATAGGCAGGCTTTTCAACGGAAGCTGCTTCTGCAATTTCCTGTGCTACCTGCATTGCAGAATCCTGTGCATCTTTTGCTGTAACTTTCTCTGGCTTAGAGATTGGCGTTGCGGGCTCTATATGTGCAATTTCTTTTTCAAAAGGTGGCATGACTTTTGGGGGAGCCTCTGCAATCAATTCAGGCAATGAGAGTGGAACTTCCTCTGAACTGGTAACAGGGATTGCTGCTGCAGCTACTGTAGAGTCAACATCATTATCAATTTGACGAATAATTTCAGCAGCTTTTCGATTCGGTTCAAGTTCGGATGCTTTATTTTCCTGTTGCTCTGCGGCGCGGCTGCGATGATTTTCAATATACTCAATTCTTTTAGTTGCAATATGATTCACAAAAACCGCTGCGGGCTCCTGCTTCTCTTCCGGTTCTTCCCCTTCCCAGTCTGCTCGGGGACGGTTCTGTACAGCACGGATGATACTGGGAATGGTGATCTGCATTCCGCCAAGAAGAGTGAATACAGCTGTCACAAATAGAAGAATATATGAAATAATCGTACCGCAAAGCCAGCGTACCAGTATGGTTAACATGCCGCAAAGTACACCTCCTGTGGTGCCAATAACACCACCGGTATACAGCTCCCCAACTAAAGCAAAACCGCTTGGCAGATCTTTCGGATTCAGGCTTAAATGGGCAATACAGCCACAAATCAGCACAAACAAACCCAAACTAATTGTGCGCATCTTCACCGGACGTTTTCCGCTGAATGCATGGATTAGAAATGAGTAAAGCAATGTAGGTATGGAAACAATAAATCCTGCAGTACCGATGATGCCATAGATCATATTCTTAAGAAGCTTGACCAGCGCACCCTCCGGCACAAAGAAAATCACCAAAAACAGTATGAACAGCCCTAGAAAAATAACAGAGGAAATCAATCTTGTAGGAATCTGAAGCTGCTGCGTGTTTTTTGAATATGCAGACTTCTTTGCACTTGAGGATTGATGGTCGTTTGTCTTTTTCCCTTTTGCGGCGGAGACAGCCTTTTCCGCCTGGGACTTTCGCTTTTGTTCTGCCATAAGTTCCTCCTTCTAAGCGATTAGATATAGAATCAAAGAAAACAGGGACGTACCCCAGGAGTAATAAGCAAAGCCCGCAAAGCCATTTCTTACAGTCATAAATTGGATCAAAACAATACTGAAATAGCCACCGCAATATGCAGACAGTGCAGATAATATATATCCGAATATAATGGGAATTGAAGCTGTACCTATACTGGATGTAAACAACATCAGAATATCGAAGCCACAAAACAGAAGCAGTGCCGGAACACTTAAAAGTAACGCCCAAGTCAGTGCATACTGTTTATCTACGCCACGACCTAATGCATACGCGCGCATAGTGCCAATTCTGGAAATGCCTGGTAGTGCGCTCAGCGCACCGCATAGTCCAATGATAATTCCATCCAGACCAGTCATGGAACGCCCATCCTTATTTGCTTGGTGCATATACTCCGGAACAATTAGGATAATTCCGTTCAGCGCAAATAATAACGCCATATATACTAGATTAGATTCCAAATGTCTGGTAGATACATACAATAAAAGGCCTATTAGAAGAGGTACTGTGGCCGTTCTAACTAAGCGAAGATCATACAGTCCTCTGGAAGCGTATGTTCTTCCATGCCGTCTGTGTGTAGCCAATTTCTTCTCTCTGCGAATCCGTGAGAACATTGTTCCACAGCCAGTGAGTAAAGCAAAAATAACTGCGATATGTACCAGTAAATCACGACCGGGCTCTCGGATATCCACACCGGTTAGTTTCATATAGAGGGCTTGATAGGCTTGGGATGAGACAGGCAAAAATTCTGTAAAGCCCGAAATCAGCCCATATAGAATACTTTCCAATAAAGACATAATTCCGCCTGCCTCCTTCCCTACAATTCTTCATCTTATAATAGCATATATGACACAGAATTTCCAGCCCAGAATTGAAATTATTCCTGTTTGCTGCGATTTCTTTGTTTTTCAATCATTTTATGAAGGGCGCTAAGGGCATCATTTAGGCCGCCTAAGCGGTCGATCAGACCAGAGGATACGGCCTCTTTGCCGTAAAGAATCGTACCCACGTCTGTTGCCATCTCTCCGGTAGCCATCATATAGCGTTCAAACTGTTCTTTAGAGATGCCAGAATTAGCTGTAACAAAATCAGCAATTTGCTCCTGAATACGTTGAAAATAACGGAATGTTTGCGGGGCACCTACAACTAAACCAGTCATGCGTACTGGGTGGACTGTCATGCTGGCAGTTGGCGTTATAAAAGATTTTTTTGTGCAGACAGCCAGTGGAATACCGATGGAATGGCCTCCGCCTAGCACCAAAGAAACCGTGGGTTTTTTCATGCCCGCAATCATTTCTGCAATTGCCAAACCTGCCTCAATATCGCCGCCAACCGTATTTAGCAGTAATAAAAGTCCGTCAATCTCATCACTTTCCTCAATTCCGGCCAATAGTGGCAGCACGTGCTCATATTTTGTTGTTTTTGCAGTTTCGGGGAGTACTTGATGTCCCTCTACCTGTCCAATGATAGTAAGTGTATATATATTTCCTTTGCTGCTGCGGGTAACATCGGAGCCAAGTTCAACGATTTCCTCTCGTTCCTCCTGTTTAGCCTCTGCATTTTTATTATCATTCATAGCATTACCTCCTTTTCTATATCATAACCTGTTCTTACCAAATAATTCGCACTTGCAACGATCATTTTTCTGACGTATAATAACATAGGTGATGATATGGCGACAAAAACAAATGCTGTTCGTCTGGTGGAGCAGGCAAAAATTCCTTGTAGTGAGGCGTTTTATGCTTATGACGATGAAGATCTGAGTGGTACTTATGCAGCAGAGGCTACAGGCTTTCTCCCTGAACAGGTTTTTAAAACTTTGGTAGCCAGAGGCGTGCGCACTGGTGTGAACGTGTTTTGTATTCCTGTGTGCTGCTCATTAGACCTGAAGAAGGCAGCAAAGGCAGCAGGTGATAAAAATATGGAATTGGTTCAAGTGAAAGAAATTTTAAATTTGACTGGCTATATTCGTGGCGGCTGCAGCCCAGTTGGAATGAAAAAGAAATATGCCACTTTTTTTGATGAGACTTGTTTGCTTTTTGATCAGATCGCGATATCTGCCGGCGAAAGAGGTCACCAAATGATTCTGCCACCCAAACCACTGGTTGATTTGGTGAAGGCGAAACTTGTTGATATTATTGTGTAATAGAAAGGATTATAACAATGCAGTACCAATATAAAACCAAGGGGACTTGTTCCCAGATGATATCCTTTGAAATTGAAGAAGGAAAACTAAAGAACGTGCAGTTCTTGGGCGGCTGCAACGGCAACCTAAAGGGGATTGGTTCACTGGTAGAGGGTATGCCTGTGCAGACTGTCATTGAACGCCTGGAGGGCACCAAATGCGGCATGAAAACTACATCGTGTCCAGACCAGCTTGCAAAGGCTTTGAGAGAAGCTTTGAATATCTGAAAACCATATAATAACAGTCCAAAGCACATTTTGTGCTTTGGACTGTTTGTCGTCATGGATTTATTAAATATTACTCCCCTACTGCGCGCAGGATCATACCAATTAGTTCGTCCCTGCCATTTCCCTTTTCTGCTGAAAAGGGAATGATTGGACATGTATCAGGCAAATCCAAATCCTGGCGAATGGTCTGCAAATTGGAAAGGTACTCACTCTTCTTAACTTTGTCCAGCTTGTTTGCAACCACCACAAATGGACACTCACTATCAACAAACCATCGTGCCATAGTAATGTCGTTATTGGTAGGTGCATGACGGGCATCAACGATCAGAACACCCAAATCAATGCGTTCTGCTGCAAAGTAAGCCTCCATAAGTTTAGCCCAACGATCCTTTTCCGCTTGTGAAACCTTTGCATATCCATATCCTGGCAAGTCCACAAAATAGCATTTTCGATCGACTGTAAAGTAATTGACATGAATGGTTTTTCCAGGCTTTTCGCCTACTCTGGCAAAGTTCTTACGTTGAAGTAAGCGATTGATCACAGAGGATTTGCCAACATTGGACTTTCCGGCAAAGGCAATCTCAGGAAGACGTATTTGGGGAAAATCTCTAGTAGAAGCAGCAGAGATCAGAAATTCCACATTATTTAAATTCAAAAACATCACCTCATTGACGGATGACAGGTTTATGCGCTTTGGGTTTAACATCCCCAGGGATATCTGTAAGAATTGTGGACACCAGTTCTGATTTCCGATTTAGTGCTGTAGCAAGAACAGTATCAATGGTCTGTGCAGTAACAAAATTCAGAGAACTTCTGACCGTTTGATCGATCTGCTCCAGATCCCGCTCATTATCTTTGGGGATAATTACAGTATGAATACCATGGCGCAAGGCTGCCATTGTTTTTTCCTTCAGACCGCCAATAGGCAGCACACGACCGCGAATGGATATCTCACCGGTCATGGCAACATCCCGGCGGACAGTGGTGGAGGTCAATGCGGACACGATAGCTGTGCAGACTGTTATGCCGGCAGAAGGACCATCCTTGGGAACAGCACCTTCTGGGAAGTGTACATGAATATCCTTTGTTTTATAAAAGTCAGAAGCAATATTTAAATGCTGCACGTTGGCCCGGATATAGCTAAGGGCTGCTTGAGCGGACTCCTTCATCACATCCCCAAGATTGCCAGTTAGTTCTAATTTACCCGAGCCATCCATTACATTAACTTCTACCTCAAGTGTTTCACCGCCCACTGAGGTCCAAGCCAAGCCGGTAACCAAACCAATTTTATCATTACCTGGCACACGGTCAGGTAAATACTTTCGTACCCCAAGAAATTCTTCCAGATTGCTGCCACTCACACTGACACGCTTAACCGCCTCGTATGAAAGCAACTGCATATCTGTTTTTCGGCAAATCTCTGCAATACAGCGTTCTAAACTTCTGACACCGGATTCTCTAGTATAGCAGCGAATAATTTCCTGGATTGCATCATCGCTCACACGAAGCTGATTACTTTTCAGACCGTGCTTTTGGCGCTGTTTGGGGAGCAGATGATTTTTCGCGATCATTACTTTTTCTTCATCCGTATAGGAACCAAGTTCAATAATTTCCATGCGATCCAGCAAAGGTCTGGGAATGGTATCCAAAGTATTTGCGGTAGTTATAAACATCACATTACTCAAATCGAATGGAATTTCTAAATAATGATCCCGGTAAGCCTTATTTTGTTCGCCATCTAAAACTTCCAGTAATGCCGCACTTGGATCGCCACGATAATCCGAACCCATCTTATCTACTTCATCAAGCAATAAAACAGGGTTCATACTTTCTGCCTGTATCATTGCAGACAATATGCGACCGGGCATAGCGCCAACATAGGTTTTTCTGTGGCCTCGTATATCTGCTTCGTCGCGAACACCACCCAGGGCAATCCGAGCCATTTTTCGGTTTAGACACCGTGCAATGGAATAGGCAATAGAAGTTTTACCAACACCGGGAGGGCCCACCAAGCAAAGTATCTGCGGCGGCATTTCCGGAGCTAGCTGCCGAACAGCAATTGTCTCTAGAATGCGCTCTTTCACCTTTTCGAGGCCGTAATGATCTTTATCCAGAATCTTCCTAGCTGTTTTTACATCTACACATTCTTTTGTTTGCTTATTCCAGGAAATTTCCAGCACCGTGTCCAGATAATTCCGCAGTACAGATGCCTCAGAAGAACCAAATGGTTGTTTTCTGAGTCGATCAAGGTCCTTTAAAAGCTTTTTCTCTGAATTTTGCGGAAGGTTCAGAAGGAGTATCTGTTTTTCATATTGACTTAGCTCTTCATACTCCTCGCCTTCTCCCAGTTCTTCACGGATGGCTTTCATTTGTTCACGAAGGTAATAGTCTCGCTGGTCCTGATCAATGTGTGCGCGGGTCTTTGCCTGAATGTCCGATTCCAAATTAAGCATTTGAATTTCCTGGCGTAATAATCCCACAGTGCTTTCCAGGCGACGCACCGGATTTAGCATGCACAGTAGTTTGGCTTTATCAGCATAATCAATACTGGAATACTGTAAAATGGAATCCGCAACGAAACCGCAATTTTCTGATGTCATAATCCGTAGTAGAATCCCCTGAGGTGGGTTTTCCATTAGATCTTGATAATCAGAATAAAGCGAAACCGCCTTCCTGCGAAGAGCACGAGCTCGTAGATTCTCAGCAATCTTAACTTCTGACACAATCTCAACCTCTCCGGAAAGATAGGGCTCAAATTGGGTCAGATTGCTGATTTTTGCCCGAAAGAGTCCAGTTACCAAGACTCTGATGTTGTCACTGGGTGATTTCAATATTTGTTTAATCTTTACGACTGTTCCAATGGGGTGAAGATCGGAAAGGCCGGGGTTATCATCCATAATATTTTTCTGGGGAATCAACAGTAGTCGGCTGTCATGCCGCATGGCTGCATCAAGCGCCCGTGTGGACTTTGATCGTCCGATATCAAAATGAACTGTTTGTTCCGGAAATACAGTGATACCACGAAGCGCCAGAACCGGCATAACACCGGATACAAAATTATCACTCATGGTTTTCTCCTTCCTCAGATAGGTAAGACGGAGGTAGTTCCCTACCCCCGTCCGTTTAATTTATTTTGCATGCCCAATTTGGACCGCATATTTGTCTTATCCCGCACGATTATAGGCTCGCCGCCTGTGATACATTCGGGGGTAATGACAACTTTCTGAATAGACAGATCAGAAGGAATCGTATACATGATCCTAAGCATCGTTTCTTCCATGACAGCGCGCAGACCGCGGGCACCAATCTGCCGCTCAATGGCTTTTTCAGCTACCAATTCCAATGCCTTAGGATCAATTTCCAGGGATACATGGTCCATAGCAAGCAGTGACTGATACTGCTTGGTTAGGGCGTTTTTGGGCTCTGTAAGGATACGGATCAGATCTTCCTTTTTCAGATCCTGCAGACAAGTAATCACCGGCATACGACCAACTAATTCGGGGATAATACCAAACTTTAGCAAATCGTGAGGCTGAACCTGAGCCAGCAGTTTACCCACATCGCGAAGCTTCTTACTCTCCACAGGTGCATCAAATCCAATAGCTGATTTATCAGTTCTGGCTTCAATGATTTTATCTAACCCGTCAAAGGCACCGCCACAGATAAAGAGGATATTACTGGTATCCACAGGAATTGTTTCCTGCTGTGGATGCTTTCTGCCACCTTGAGGCGGAACATGTGCAACTGTCCCCTCCAGAATTTTTAAAAGGGCCTGTTGGACACCCTCACCGGAAACGTCCCGGGTAATCGACGTATTTTCACTTTTGCGTGCAATTTTATCCATCTCGTCGATGTAAATAATACCCCGCTCTGCACGCTCTACATCAAAGTCTGCTGCTTGCAGAAGGCGTACCAGGATATTCTCCACATCGTCACCTACATAGCCAGCCTCTGTTAACGTGGTTGCATCTGCAATGGCAAAGGGCACATCCAGAATCCGTGCTAAGGTTTGTGCAAAAAGCGTTTTGCCGGAACCGGTAGGGCCAATTAGCAAAATATTGCTCTTTTGTAGTTCGACATCGCTGTTGGTGGTTAGGTAAATACGCTTATAGTGATTATAAACGGCCACAGCAAGAGCGATCTTAGCATTTTCCTGACCGATAATATAGCCATCCATATATGCTTTAATCTCCATAGGAGTAGGCAATTGCTCTGGCATGGCATAATTCTGTTCGTCTTCCCGCAGTAGATCACAGCAGGCCTGCACACATTCATTGCAAATATAAACGCCGGGGCCGGCAATCAGCCGAGTCTGGTTTTCCTGCTTTCCGCAGAAGGAACAGCAAAGGATCTGCTCATCATTATTTGACATGAAGCAGGAACCGCCTTTCTGGGTAAGTTATACAATTAATGACGTTCAAGAACACGATCGACTAGGCCGAACGCAAGCGCTTCGTCAGAGGTCATGAAGTTATCACGTTCACAGGCAATGGTAACTTCTTCCTCACTCTTGCCGGTGTTTTGTGCCAAAATGCGGTTCATTCGTGCCTTGATGGTCTCTAGCCGTTTGAGGTGAATGGCCATGTCGGTAATCTGACCCTGGGTGCCGGCAGAAGGCTGATGAATCATGATCTCTGCGTTGGGTAAAGCCATACGCTTACCCTTAGTGCCCGCCGCTAGCAGAAAAGCACCCATGGATGCAGCCATACCGACACATATCGTAGCCACATCGCACTTGATGTACCGCATGGTGTCATAAATGGCCATACCGGCAGTTACACTGCCACCAGGACTGTTAATATAGAACTGAATATCTTTGTCCGGATCCTGGGCTTCCAGGTACAGCATCTGCGCCACAATAAGACTTGCAGTTGTGTCGTTGACTTCCTCTGACAGGAAAATGATGCGGTCATTAAGCAGCCGTGAGAAAATATCATAGCTGCGTTCGCCGCGACTGGTCTGCTCAACAACATAGGGGATAAAACTCATGGTGATGTCTCCTTTCAAGGGGTTTGAAACATTCTAACCATTAAATAGGTAGGTTATTCCTCAGACTTATTCTCATCTGCTTTAGGAGCTATAGTGACTGCAGAATCGACAATAACCGCTACAGCCTTGCGAGTCTCCAGGCTGGTCTTGATCTCCTCTGCGGGAACCATTTCCTTGACCTTCTCAACTTCCAGCTCATACTGCTTGGCCATTGTTTCATACTCTGCGTTGATATCTTCCTCAGAAACGGTGATACCCTCAGCTTCAACAATCTTAGCCAGAGTTACATTCACTTTTGCCTGCTTCTCGGCTGCGGGACGGAAAGCACTGCGTATTGTGTTCATATCGCCGCCCATCATCTTAGCATATTGCTCCATGGAATAGCCGCTCATCTGCAGTTGATAGGCAAAACGCTCCATCTGGTTGTCCAATTCCTGCTCGATCAGGCCATTAGGCATATCCACAGTTGCATTTTCTGCAGCCTTATCAACACATGCCTGCTCAAATGCGGAATCAATCTGCTTTTGAGCTGCCTCAAGTGCTTTGGTGCGGATATCAGCTTTCAGTTCTTCAAGAGTTTCAAAGTCTGAAACGTCCTTTGCAAACTCATCGTCCTGTTCCGGAACGTTAGTTGCAGTAACCTTGTTGACCTTTACATGGAATACAACTGCCTTACCAGCTAATTCAGCATGATAGTCCTCAGGGAAGGTAATGTTAATATCCTTTTCTTCACCGGTGGACATGCCTACGACCTGCTCTTCAAAACCAGGGACAAAAGAGCCGGAGCCCAGTTTCAGATCAAAGGCTTCACCCTTACCGCCATCGAAGGGAACACCGTTGTCAAAACCTTCAAAGTCGATATTGGCCGTGTCGCCCATTTGAGCTGCCCGCTCAACGGTCTCAGTAGAAGCCACATTCTGAGCCATACGGTCCAACTCGGCCTGCACCTGCTCATTACTCACAAAAGCCTCGGTCTTCTCCACTTCCAGGCCCTTATAATCACCCAGTGTAACCTCAGGGTACACATCGGTGGTCAAGGTCAAAGTTACCACATTGTCATCACTGATCTGCATATCGGTCAAGCTTGGACGGCCAACAGCCTTAATTTCCTGCTTTACAACAGCAAAGTCATAAATCTCGGGAAAGATCTCCTCTAAGCCATCTTCATAGAAAACATGTGCGCCGTACATTGCTTCAATCATCTTTCGAGGGGCCTTGCCCTTGCGGAAGCCAGGGATCATGATGTTTTTGCGAGCCTTCATATAGGCCTTCTGGACACCGCTTTCCATCAGTTCCTTGTCAATCTCAACAACAATGGTAGTCTGGTTACCGCTTCTTTCGATGTTCTTTACGTTCATATTTTTGTATCCTCCCAAATTCAGACTGCCGGACACAGTCATTCAATATACAAAATTTGTATCCGAAGTATTTTAGCAAATAAAGTGCCAAATGTCCACACTTTTCTGAAAATTTTTATAAAATTATCTCAAAGGGCTGAAATTG
Source organism: Faecousia sp. (assembly GCA_045577355.1). GTDB lineage: Bacteria > Bacillota > Clostridia > Oscillospirales > Oscillospiraceae > Faecousia. The sequence goes on from JAZNIG010000030.1 coordinate 19,626, forward strand.
AAGCTTGTCGGCGGAAACCAGACGGTATTCAATTCCGTCCCACAGCCCTTCCATAGCCAATCCGTGACTAGCGCCGTGGAGATGTCCATAAAAACAGCGGCGTACATTATATTTTTTAAAAAGAGTCAAAATTTCTGTACATTCATAACCTTTATAGCGTGGCGGATAGTGCAGGAAGACCAATTTAGGTAACTGGCCTGCAGAACGCAGGGATGCTTCAAGACGAAGCAATTCCCGATTAAAGACTTTTTGATCATGCTCTCCACTTTTATTCTCTTCAAAAAAACACCCTCTGGTACCGCAAATAGCCCAGCCGTTGTACTCGTAATGGTTATTATTCAGGATCCACTGATTGGAAAATCCCTGTTCAGCACAAAACTTATAGAATTTGGATGCAGTACTCCACCAGTAATCATGATTTCCCTTAAGAATAATCTTTCTACCTGGAATTTGATCAATCCACGCAAAATCCGCCACTGCTTCCTGTAGATCCAAAGACCAGGATAGATCACCCAATAGGACAATTGTATCTTCAGGTTTGATAATCGACAGACCTGCTTTAAGTTTTTCCATATAGCCAACCCAGGCGCCGCCAAAGATGTCCATCGGCTTCGGTGCGCTTAGACACAGGTGGAGATCACCAATTGCATACAAAGGCATAGTATCACTCCTTGGATAAATGGACCATTGCTCTCAGTTTGTCTTGGGAACAGCCAATCGCAGAAGCAATCTTCTCGGATGCGAACAGTGGACTGCACTGGGCTAGAAGTAGTGTATAACGATTCTCACCGGTGCGAGCCCGATAATCCTGCAGCGCGCCATAGGAGGCAGCCGTATGCGGATCAAGAACAAAGCCATTTGTCCTGTAGACACTGCTGATCACAGCATCTACCCGGTCCGCGCCGATAACTGAGGCAAACAGCCCTTGGTTAAGTATACTCAGTGCTTCTTCTGTCAGAATGTAGCTGCCGCAATCAGCGCACACATCCAAATACCGAGTGACTTCCGCTGTACCCAGCGCACTATGAATCAGATATTCAAGGCCATCTGACTGAGAAATATCCGATTCAAGGCAATCTGCATGACATCTGGATATACCAGTGGCAAGTTCGCCCCGGTGGATAAAATCCCAGATACCACTGTTTTCGTTACAACCACAGATAATGCAGTGGATTGGAAGACCCATTCGTCTAGCATACCAGACAGCTATTGGACAAAGAAAATCATCTGTCGGCACAGCAATATCTGCACTTTCGATCCCTTGACGGAACAATTCTACAAACAAGCCGAAGAGAACGGCGATCTCTACGGCTATCCGTACCCATGGGGACGGCAAATCTGTCACGCCTTCCTTTTCACAGAGTTTTTGATAAAGGCCCTGTGTTGCATAGGAAAATCTGGCTTCCGGATTGTGCCACAGCTGTGCTACTGCAATCCGTTGACCCAAAGCTTCCAGTTTAAAAGGATAACGCCCTATGCAGAACTCCACATCCCAGCTATTGAGATGCTTGGAAAAAAACAAATTTAAAATATGTGCGACTGTTTCAGAGAAAGTTTTTTCCTTCAGACCATCCAACTCTTCTGGGGTCAATTGTGGCAAATGAAAAGGCACAAACTTTCCGCCATCCGGCGTACAGTCCTCATGTAAAGTTCTGTGCGCAGTATAGGAATCAGTAGTGTTTCTTGTGCTTACATACAGCAATGTTCCATCACTCCTATGGCATTATTCCAGAAGATATCATATACAGTCTCTTCATCCAGTCCACGTGCCAGCAGACGCGCGGCTAATTTGGGATAGTCCTCCACACCATCAAAGCCATCAGGCAGTGTGTCGCAACCATCCAAATCACCGCCCAGAGCGATATGTTTGCCAGAATTATCCTGTTCGAGAAAGTGGAAAATGTGGTCGCACGTAGTATCAATCGTACATATATCCCCCAAGAAATCGGTATATTGATTAACACCAACCACACCACCGGTCTGGCAAATAGCCCGGAACATATCATCCGTCAAGTTCCGGCTAATATTCCACACTGTCCTGCTGTTGGAATGTGAGGCAATTACAGGACCGTCTGTAATATCCATAATATCCCAAAATCCCTCATCACTGATGTGGCTCACATCAATGAGCATACCCAGTCGCTGAGCTTCTTTCACATATTCTCTGCCCAAATCAGTTAGTCCACCTCCGGTAAGGTAGGAGCCAGTCAGAATGTTTTTTTCATTCCAACCAAGAGAGGTAATGCGAAAACCAACTTTATACAGATCCTCAAGAAGTGCAGGATCGAATCCGAAACCGGCAGGTCCTTCAATCGTCAAAACAGCAGACATTCGCCCGGATTCGAGATTTCTTTGCACATCTGAAGCGCAATATGCCAGACAAATTTTGTCTTGATTCTTTTCAATTTCCCGCAGTACGGTAATCATCTGGCGCTCAAACAACTGCTCCGGAGTAGCGCTGTTGGATGCAAATTCCGGTGAAGTAAAGCAAGCAAAGCACTGAGCGTAGCCGGAAAGCTTCCCTGCCCTGCTTAAATCTATATGTAACTGGTTCTTTAGCAAGCTACCACATTCACGCAAACTTTTACCTAAAAGTGCCAGTGCGGTATCACAGTGCAGATCAAATACAGGAAATTTCATTGAAACGCATCCTCCATGTGATGGATTTCCGGCTTCACGGTAGCCGTCCCCTCCGGTGCATATATCTCAATTACATCAAACCTGGGTTGTAAGTTTGTTGGGTACTGGGATAGATACAGTGACGCTGTAGTACGCAGCCGATTCTGCTTGTGAAAGTCCACATATTCGCAGGCTCTTGCAAAATTGGCAGTTTTTCTCAGCTTCACTTCCACAAATACCAAATATTTTCTGTCAGAAACAATCAGATCAATCTCACCAAAACGGCAACGATACCCGGTGGTTACGATTCTGAAATGTTTTCTTTGTAAGTATGCCGCAGCAAGGGCTTCTCCCCATGCACCAACAATATTATTTCGTCCCATACAGTTTTTTCAAAAATGTCTTACGATGAATTGTACACGGACCAAATTCAGCCAGTGCAGCATAATGGGCCTTGGTACCGTAACCCTTATGAATCTCAAAACCGTATTGCGGATATTCTTTAGCCGTTTCCAGCATCATATCGTCCCGCGTCACCTTTGCAAGAATTGAAGCCGCGGCAATACTGGCACTGCGGCTATCGCCTTGGACTACAGTTTCTACAGGAATTCCAAAGTCTCCTGCTCTGTTTCCATCAACAAGGGCAATCTCCGGCTTTATAGAAAGCTTACTAATTGCCCGTTCAATAGCAAGGAAGGTTGCCTGTAAAATATTGATTTGGTCGATCTCGTTATGGTCAGCAAACGCAATTCCGTAGGCAATTGCTTGCTGTTGAATAATCGGAAACAGCTCCCGACGGCGTTTATCAGACAGCTTTTTGCTATCATCCAGACCTGAGATTTCTATATTAGCCGGAAGAATCACAGCGGCGGCACAGACTGGTCCGGCAAGGGGGCCGCGACCGGCTTCATCTACGCCGCAGATTACTCGAATACCCCGGTCAAAGTACTTCTGTTCGATTTCCCACATGTTTTGTTTATTCATAATTCATCCTCCGGTTCTTCCAATGTGAAGTATCCGAGTTTTCCGGAGCGGTATTCATCCAACAGGACTTTGGCCATTCGCTCAGTATTAATCTCTCCACCGGAAAGCAAAAAGCCTCGCTTTCGCCCGGCTTCCTCCAGAAGCATATAACCGGGGACATCCTGAGATAAATCTATTTTATACCGCTGCCGAATAGTATCAGGATAAAGCTTGAACAGAAGTTCCATTAGGCGAGAAGCTAATTCTTCTGTATCAATCACATTTTCTTTGACAGCACCAGTATAAGCCAGCATCATACCGACCTCAGGATCTTCAAATTTAGGCCATAGAATACCAGGGGTATCCAGGAGAAGCAAACCATTCTCAACCGTTACCCACTGCTTTCCCCGGGTAACACCGGGACGATTTTCTGCTTTAGCTCCCTTCCGGCCCGAGATCTGGTTAATCAGAGTAGATTTTCCTACATTGGGAATCCCCACCACCATCACCCGAAGTGGACGGTTCATACCTTTTGCAGTATTACGCTGAATTTTTTCTTTTAGAACGGATCGTACTGCGGGCTGAAAATCAGCAATCCCCTTTTTGCTCTTGCAGTCTGTTCCAACTGCAGCCATACCCTTGGATCGGAAATAGGCCATCCAGCGCCTTGTGACGCTAGGGTCTGCCAGATCCATACGGTTCAGCACAATGATGCGCGGCTTGCTGCCGCATATAGTATCGATATCAGGGTTTCGACTGGAAATAGGGATTCTGGCATCTACAATCTCACAAACCGCATCCACCCCTTTCAGATCTTCTTCAATCTGACGACGGGTTTTGGTCATATGGCCAGGATACCATTGAATATTCATATGATTCTGTTCCATTACGAAAGTACTCCAATTCTGCTTAGATCTCGTATTTTCGTGTTTTCGTCTGTTCCTGGAAATATTAGTACAATGGCTCTGCCTAGAATCTCCCGGCAGTCAATCTGACCAATTTCCGGATCCCGACTGTCCTTGGAATTATTGCGGTTATCACCCATGACAAATACACAGCCCTCGTCCACTATCAACGGGAAGGAAATACCTTCGGACATATTTGTGGGTGTAAGTGTATAGTCCTCAACCAACGCCTTGTTATCTACATAAACAATTCCGGCATTAAAATCAATATCCACTTCTTGCCCTTCTGTGGCAATGACACGCTTGATGATTGGCTCACCATTCTTAAAAGACGCCTTACTGGCAACAATAATATCACCGTGCTTTGGTTCACCATAAAGAATATTGCTCAGTAGTATAATATAGTCACCATTTATCAGCGTGCTTTTCATAGACGGGCCGGATACTACTACGACCCGAAATAACAGTAGCAGTACCAATAAAATGCCAGACAGCAAAAATACAAAATCATGAAGATAGGCTAGTATATTCTTAGCTGGATTGACAATCCCCCCTTGCTTAATCTCATTAGGGGTACTGGGTAACATCGACTGATTCCCCTTGGGTACTTCGAATCGTCCGTGTTTCATTGAATTACCTCCAGGTTGTGAGTATAAACGCTAACTATTTCTTTGGACTGTGATAGACAGCGTTTAACTAACATTAAAACATGCTATTGTAATCATTATATACGATTTTAGGTAATAAAAAAAGAGGGTTACCCCTCTTTTTTTATTGAATTTTGAATTAGACCTTCTCTTTGATCTTGGCAGCCTTACCAAAACGGCCACGCAGGTAGTACAGCTTCGCACGGCGAACCTTACCCTTACGGACAGTTTCAACACTGGCAATACGGGGAGAGTGTACAGGGAAAACCTTCTCACATCCAACACCATAGCTGATACGGCGAACAGTGATGGTCTCGCCAATGCCGCCATGCTTGCGAGCGATGATAGTACCTTCAAACACCTGAATACGCTCGCGGGAGCCTTCCTTGATCCGCACATGCACACGAACAGTGTCGCCAACCCGCATTTCGGGCAGCTCTTCCTTCATGTACTGGCTAGACAGAGCCTTTACTAAATCCATATCTTTGTCCTCCTTAATATTAGGCGTTCATACGAGTTAAGTCCCGGTGATATGGCTCCCGGCCCCGCAGAGGACTCACCTTGATTTCAGACCGAGTTATTATAGCATGGTTATTTTAGGAAATCAAGCACTATTTTATATAATTTCAGATTTTTATACAAATTATGGACCACATATCATTCTAATATTTATAGTAAGTCTAACGCATATCACAACCTCGTCACAACACCACAAAAACTATAAATTAGTACAAAGAAAAAACCACCGTATTTTAAGGATTTACCCTAAAAAAACGGTGGTTTGGTCCGAGTGTCGAGATTCGTTTGCATTTTCTCCTGTGGCGAAAATAATTGTTGGGCTCGGTCAAGCCCTCGCCTGCAACGCTCGTCCGCGTTGCATTTGATTATTCGAATCTCGACATAAAAAAACTCCGAAACCCGCAAAAGCGGATTCCGGAGTTTTGGTCCGAGTGTCGAGATTCCAACTCGAGGCCTCTTGAACCCCATTCAAGCGCGATACCAAACTTCGCCACACCCGGATATATGCTTGCGTTTACTCAACGCCACAGTATATTAGCACACTCTGGCGAAAAATGCAAGCATTATTTTACATTTTTTGAAAAATTCATTCACCGGCCCCAGATTTGATTACCTTGCCCATGTTCCAAAGCC
>JAZNIG010000031.1:0-5128 GCA_045577355.1 Faecousia sp.
GCTACCGTTTCCTTTCCTCTCCCACAATTCTTGTGAATGGACAGGATATTTTTGATACCATCACAGAATCCGATTGCGGCTGCTGCGGAGACATTGCCGGTGTGCAGGTGGATTGCAGAGTCTTTGAACACGATGGCAAGACCTATGAAGTTCCCACCGGAGAGATGCTGGCTGACGCTATCTTGAAAGCAATCTATCATCCCAATGTCTGCACCTGTGGAGAATATCAGCTCCCCGAAAACTTAAAGCGGTTCTTTGCGGGTAAAGAGAAAAAGGCAGCATCTTCCTGCTGCTGCGGTACATCCAATTGTTGTTGATTCAAAAAACGGAGGTAATATATTATGGCACTGTTTAACTTTGGCAAAAAGAAAGAAGTAAAGAAAGAAACCGGTTGCTGCTGCGGCAGCACTGCACCCAAGGCAGAAGAAATCGGCTGTTGCTGTGGCTCTGCGCCCAAGGCAGAGAATACTTGCTGCTGCGGTAAGAACACCATCAAGGTTCTGGGTTCCGGCTGCAAGAACTGCCACGATCTGTATGAAGCATCCAAGACTGCGGTACAGAATCTGGGTCTTGCAATCGAAGTCGAGTATGTGACTGATATGGAGAAGATCATGGAGTATGGCGTTATGAGTATGCCTGCTTTGGTGGTCAATGAGAAGGTAGTTTCCATGGGCAAGGTCCTGAAGGCCACCGATGTAGAGAAACTGCTGCACAAGCTGGGTTTCTGATATGAAGAAAGTAGCTTTTATCTGCGTCCATAATTCCTGCCGCAGTCAGATTGCAGAAGCGTTAGGCAAGAAGCTGGCTTCCGATGTGTTTGAAAGCTATTCTGCCGGTACGGAAACAAAGCCCCAAATCAACCAGGATGCTGTCCGGCTGATGAAGCAGTTGCATGGAATTGACATGGAAGCGACCCAGCACAGCAAGCTCCTGTCCGACATTCCGGAGGTGGAAGTAGTGGTCACCATGGGTTGTAATGTACAATGTCCGTTCCTGCCTTGCTCCCATCGGGAGGATTGGGGATTGGAAGATCCCAGCGGCAAGAGCGACGAAGCATTTCTGGAAACGATCCGCTTAATCGAGGATAAGGTACTGGATCTGCGGAAGCGTCTGGCATAAGAGCGCAAAACACTTGACAGGTGGCTTTTCTGCCATGGTCAGGTGTTTTGCGTTTGAGAATAATCTGATTCAAGAAAATGGCATCGGCATTTTCTTAGCAAGCATCGTGAAATGACTGCACAGTTCACCCAAACTTGGGAATCTCCCAAACCCACCACGTGCAATGTGTGATATAATGACAGCAAAAGCCAGCGAGATGTGCTTATGATAAAAACCGAATCCCGACATGTCGAACAGTTGGTAAAATTTTTGATTTATAGGTGAACATATGGCGAAGCATGTTGCAAATATACTTACCGGTTGTCGTATTCTCGGCAGTATTTTATTGCTGTTTTTCCCTGCATTTTCCTTGGCATTTTATATCGTATATCTCTTCTGCGGTTTTACTGATATGATAGACGGCATCGTTGCCAGAAAAACAAACAGCACCAGTCAGTTTGGAAGTCAGCTGGACACGATTGCCGATCTTATTTTTGTGGTGGCAGCTATGATCAAGCTGTTGCCGGCGATCCATCTTCCGGGGTGGTTGTGGATATGGGGCGGCGCGATAGCCGTTATTAAGCTTGCCAATATTGTTTTGGGATTTGTTCGCAGAAAGAAACTGGTGGCGTTGCATACCGTATTAAATAAAACCACGGGGTTTGTATTATTCATATTGCCGTTGACTTTCACCTTTGTTAAGCCAACCTACACCGTTTTGGTGATATGTTGTTTGGCAACAATTTCGGCAATGCAAGAAGCAATCTGTGTTACTAAAGCGTAGGATATTATTTATTAAGCTTTATTCTAGCTGCCATTTTCGCTCTACCGCAGGTTTATTCTCCTCACTAAACCGCTGGTAGGTGTGATTTCTTCCCAGGTTTCTATATACTGAATGCGAAAGGAGGCACCTTATGGACCAGATTAAAATCGGAAGATTTATTGCTGCGTGCAGAAAAAGGGCAAACCTGACGCAACTGCAGCTTGCAGACAAACTGGGTATCACAGACAAAGCTATATCCAAGTGGGAACGGGGCATCACTATGCCTGATACTTCAATCATGCTTGAACTCTGTGATATTCTTGGCATCAGTGTAAATGAATTATTAAGTGGGGAGAAAATCAATATGGAAAACAGCAGTCAAAAAAACGAGCAGCTTTTGCTTGATATGGCGAAGGAATTAGAAAAGAAAAACAAAACGATTTGGTCTTCTATGTGGGCAATTATGATTGTAAGTATGACCGCCCTCATTGCAGGTATCTTTATTGCCGCATTTTTGATTCCTGAAGGAGTGTGGCAGCTTGTTACAATTCTTTGTGTTTGTGTTTTGTTTTTGATACCGTGCTTTTATGCTTTAAAGCTGGAAGTGAGTGTGGGTGCCTATAAGTGCCAAAATTGCGGTTACGAAATTGTGCCAACCTATAAAGAAGTAATGATGGCAATGCACAGAGGATTTACACGTCACTTACTGTGCCCTAAATGCAACAAACGTACTTGGTGCAAGAAAGTGTTGAAAAAGTAAATGATCAATACAGCCGCCTCGGTGGAGGCGGCTGTGACATTTGGGCAAATAAAGTCGAGAAAATCCTTTTGGGATGTTTTATGATTTGGGCGTGAGGTGGTGAAAAAGATGGATGAACGCATTGACGCAGTGCAAAGGATGCAGGATTATATTGAAAACAATCTGGACAAGGATATTTCCATGGCAGATCTTTCCAAAGCCGCCGGGTATTCTCCCTGGTATTCTTACCGGTTGTTTCAGAATTTGCTTTATATGACACCAGCCGTCTATATCCGGCGGCTGCGACTGTCTAAATCTGCGCTCCGTTTGCGTGATGAAAAGGTAAAGATCATCGATGTGGCTTACGATTCCGGTTTTGAAAGTGTGGACGGTTATCAGCGGGCATTTTATAAAGAGTTTGGATGCAATCCCTATGAGTACTCCATAAGTCCTATGCCCATCTATCTATTCAAACCATACGGCATAAAATATTCGAAACGAAAGGAAAGCAAGAAAATGAGCGAAGTGAAGAGCGTTTTTATTCAAATCGTGGAAAAGCCTGCAAGGAAAGTGATCATCAAGCGGGGGAAAACCGCAACGGAATATTTTAAGTATTGCGAAGAGGTGGGCTGCGATGTGTGGGGACTTCTGTGCAGCATGAAGTCCATTAGCCGTGAGCCGGTATGTTTGTGGCTTCCGAAGCATCTGATTCCGGAGGGCACCAGCGAGTATGTCCAGGGCGTGGAAGTGCCTATGGATTTTGACGGACAAATCCCGGAAGGCTTCGATATCATTAAACTTCCCAAATGCAAATATATGATGTTCCAGGGCGAGCCTTTTGCAGAGGAGAATTTTGAAGAAGCGATCCTGCAGGTGTGGGAAGCCATCAAAAAGTACCATCCGGAAACCATCGGCTACCGCTGGGATGATACGAATCCCCGTATTCAGCTGGAACCCAGAGGGGAAAGAGGCTATATCGAACAGCTTGCTGTGAAGGCATTATAAGAAACAAACGGCCGATGAGGAATTGCAAGAACCCTCATCGGCTGTTACTTTATCGAACCACGGAAGAATGGCTATAGATATAGAACTCCTCCTGGCTGGGCATCCATTTCTTTTCCTTTGGTGGGAAGGTGGCATCAAAGGCTTCCACGGCAGCTGTATCCTCGCAACAATCCGCGGCAGTGCTGGGAATGTACATCCAGTTCTTGCCTTCCAGCGCACCGGGAACCAATTCTGCCACCAGCAAGGCCGTGGGGAAATTACCGGGAACAACAAAGCTGACATTTTTCTTTTTGCAGCTGACAAAGCCACGGCTGACATAGTTGCCGGGATTACCGAAGTTGATGTTCACATCATACCCCATCTTTCGGGCAACTTCAAAGGAATGTTCGATCAGGATCTTGCCCAGTTTCTGCCGCTGACATTTCGGCGCAACGCACAACGGGCCGAACGAAAGGATCTCCTTTCGTTCACCCTTTTCATCCTCCAGCCAAGCCTTGGTGTACATGATGTTACCAACAATTTCCCCATCTTTTTCCAGGACAAAGGCAAGCTCAGGGATGAAGTCCGGATGAGAGCGCATCATATGGACATAGTAATGCTCATCCGCACCGGGTTTATAAACATTCCAGAAGGCTTCTCGGGTCAGTTCCTCTACTGCCCGGTAGTCCTTCTCTGTTTCCAACCGAATCGTCAAATCATTCATAAATCTTTCCTCCAATCAGGGAATCATAAATCATAACAAGTCCTGCGCTGAGCAGGATGCCGCCAATAATATCCGTCAGCCAATGTACACCCGAGACCAGTCTGCCAATTACCATGAACGCAATAAATGCTGTTATCACTATGGAAACGCATTTGCGGAACATAGGTTGTTTGATGCGATCACGCAGCTGTATCATAGCAGTTGGCATCACACACAGCACAAGCAGCGTTGTGGAAGACGGGTAGGATGCTTCCAGGTATCCCTCGATCAGTACAGGCCGGTAATTGACCACATAACTTTCAAAAAACAAATATGCTGCCAAGGTGACGATATAGAATCCACCTAGAATCAGAATGCTGCCATCCACTTTCAGAATGGATTTTCTTTTGATCCACTGTGCAAGACCAAGCGCTGCAAACCCAAACCCAAAGGCAACCGGGACCAAGCCCAACCAATCCGTGATGACATACAGGGTCTTGTGAGTCCCAGTAAGATTGTGAACAAAACCGTTCAGCGTAGCAAAGCCGACGGCTGATCCCCGTGGGCCGATTGACTGCACATCGATCCACTGAATGGCAATGGTCCAAAGGGCGAATGCTGCAAGCAAACCAAGCGCAATGCAAAATTTCCGTTTTTTCATTTTCTGACCTTCTTTGTTTGTACTCGGCTTTCGCCTGCCTACAGACTAAAGAAGGACGGTCAAAAATACAAGAAACAGGCCGTCACATCTGTGCTACGCTTCGTGTCATTGCTTTTTGATAAGCATAATCACCTTGATTGCCAGGAAAATGAACAAAAACGCTGCCGCATAAGGCTGCGA
>JAZNIG010000032.1:0-15709 GCA_045577355.1 Faecousia sp.
GGAAATGTCGCCACCTTCAAAGGCAGGACCGGCAGAGCAAGCACAACTCATCAGAAAATCACAATTGCCAAAGACAATTTCGCCGTTTGTGCCCAAGTCGATGAACAGGCTCATCTCCTCTTTGTTCCAGAAACCGGCTGCCAACGGACCAGCAGTAATATCACCGCCCACATAAGAACCGATGTTGGGTGCAATCACCACCGGGGCAAGGGGATTGGCAGGCAGCTTCAAATCCCCTGCCAGTAAGCCCTCCCAGCCAAAAAAGCTGGGAATATAGGGGTCCATGCGGACGGGATCGGCATCCACGCCCACCAAAAGATGGTTCATAGTGGTATTGGCGCCCACGGATAGACGCAAAATGCTGCGGGCAGAAATATTGGCACTCTTGCACAGATTGGCAATAATGGGCGTCAAGGTTTCTTTCACAATGGCATCCTGCAATTTTTTCTTGCCACCGGTGCGCCCTTGCTCAATAATGCGGTTAATAACATCTGCACCGTAACGAATCTGCCCGTTACCGGAAGAACCCTTTGCCAGGATTTTGCCGCTGCTTAAATCCACCAACACCATAGAGACAGTTGTCGTACCAATATCAATGGCGCAGCCTACAATAGCCGTATCCTCGGGTGCGGAAATTTCCATACACTGGAATGTTTCTCCGTGTAGCTCGCCCTTAACGCAAACATGAAAATGGTTTTCCCACAAGGTCGACGCCAACTTTGCCATAACTGCATAGGGAATCTTCACTTGCGCCACTCCCAGTGCACTTTGCAGCGTCCAACTTAATCTCTCATTGTCCGGCATGGTATCCGCCTCACTAGGCTCGTCCATGGTCAGCACAACACTGCGGAAACAGTTTTCAAAGCCAATGCCACTGTCCTTCAATGCAGCTTGGCAAGCTTCAAAAATCGCCAATTCCTCCGGAGAAGACAAATCCGCCGTTTTCATTCGGCTTTGATACGCAGACGCAATATCCGGCACAAACACTGTGCAATCGCCAATCACCTTGCTGTTACAGCTCAAACGCCAACCAGCCTCATATTCTTCCTGAGAAATATGACGGGAAGGAATAGACTCCACTTCCCCAGTCACCAGCTTTACGCGGCACTTGCCACAAGAGCCGTTGCCACTGCACGGGGCATCGATGGCAACATTGGCACGACGTGCCAATTCCAGCAAATTGTCACCAATATTACATTCTACGGCAACTTCCGCTGCACCTTCTATTTGAAAAATCACCTTTGCCACAGAAAAAACCTCGCTTTATTTCGCATTTTGTTTATTATAGCACAGCAAAAGGGTATTGTCTAGAAGCGACCATAGCTTGGCAAAACAAATGCTCCGGTGCATTGCACCGGAGCATGAATTATTGTATAAAACAGCCGGGAGGGAGATTCCCTCCCGGCTGTAATTGCTGGGTAGTTATTAATCCAAATAGCTGTCGGAATACAGCACGTGATTCTTGAAAATGTCGCAGGACTTAATGGTTTCCATCAAGCGGCGGTCGTTGGGGTTAACGATAGCAGAGGTCAGACCCTGCATCATGCACATAGCAACCAACGCGGAGTCCATGATGGGACGGACTTCCTTGGGTGCGCCGTTAGAGTTGTTGGACAGACCGCCGGTGGACTTCAGGCCCTTGTCGGAGAACATCTTAATGGCCTCCAGAACCTCCAGCTGCTTATCCTGCATACCCTTGACGACCAGGAACAGGGGGTCAAACCACAGGTCGTCGGAGGACATACCCAGGCTCAGGCCACGCTCGAGCATATTGTCACAGTGGACCATACGCTCCTCGTTGTCCTTGGCGATACCGTCAGCAGAACACAGGGCGATACAGATGGCATCGTTGGCAGCAGCCAGGTCGATGTAGCCGATACGGGAGCCGGCGTCAGCAGAGTTGACGATGGGCTTGCCGTTGGTACGGTTGTAGACCTTAATACCGGCTTCAATTGCCTTCATATTGGCAGTATCCAGTGCCAGAGGTACATTGTCGAAGTTCTCCTGCAACAGCTTGACTGCCCACATCATACGCTCGGGACCATCCTTCTCAGCAGGTCCGATGTTCACATCCAGATAGGTAGCGCCGGCCTTAATCTGGGCAGCGGCACGCTCCAGGATGGGTGCAGGATCACGCTCGTCCATAGCCTTGCGGATGGCAGGCGCGATGCAGTGGATCCGCTCGCCGATGGTAACGAAGGTCTTGGACTCGGGGTTGTAGCCCTTGTACTTCACACCCATATCCACGATCTCGATCTTGGGCACCTTGGTCTCCAGCAGCTCCTCGAAAGACAGTTCCTTAACTTCTACCTTCGCGCCGGAGGCAGCTTTAGCAGCATTCTCAGCAGCAGCGGCAGCGGCAGCAGCCTCATACTCCTTATCCTTCATGTACTTGGGAAGCTGTACAGCCTCCAGAGGTCCGACAACCACATTCCAGTTAGGCAGCTTTTCTTGGATCTCGCCCTTCATAACAGCGACCTTGCCGGGGATGATCAGGGTGCGGTTCTTGATCTTGTTCTCGATGTCCAGCTCCTCGAAGGTCTTCTTAATAGTGGAGGAGGACAGCTTGCCGGCAGCCCAGGCAGTCAAAACAGACATACCGGATGCGTCGGTGATGATCAGGTTCACAGGCTGGTTGGAGCGCTCCAGTTCGCCGGAGACCAGGAAGTAAGTCAGGGCGAAGTCCACCGTCAGGGCGCAGGGGCTGTTCTCGTCAGCGCCGTTCAGGGGGTAGATCTTTGCCTCCACCTTCATGGGCTTCTGAGGATCGGTGTAGATATTCTGGCGCAGGCCGTACAGGGGCAGGGCCTGTGCATAGGTCATACCGGACATGACAATGATAGAAGCGTACTTCTCAGTGAACATGGAAGCGTAAGCTGTCTGCAGACGGTCATCGCCCTTGGCAATCTTGGCCAGGTTCACAATGGAGGGATAGCCGAAGCTGCGGTCGCCATCCTTAATAGCGGTGCGGCGGACCAAAACAGCGTTCGCCAGAGTCTCCTTGGCAGTCTTGCCGGTCACATCCAGAACCAGGTTCTTGTTGCCGGCAGCTTCCAGCTTCTTCACAGTATCGTACAGGTCGGAGATATTCTTGGCCCAAACGCCCAGGGCAACACCCTTGGCAGTAGCCAGCGCACTCATGGCCTCCCAGTTATCGGGGGTAGCGCCGTCCAGAATCACATCCTTGCCGGCAACCTCCAGGGCAGCCTTGGCACACTCCACATCCCAGCACTCCAGGACCAGTGCGCGGCCGGTAGCAGCAGCCTTCTTGACCAGATCTGCGTAAACAGCAGGATCAGCCTGGTTGTTGGCAACCTGGACAAATTCCACATACATCCGCTCGCCAATACGCTCGTAGTCCACCTTCTGCAGGTCTGCCAGCTTGGCGTCGACGGTGGCCTCGTCCATGCAGGTGCAGATGGAGACAGCGTACAGGTTCTTGTTTACCAGAGTCTTCTCGTGACGGAACAGGACTGTCTCACCGCCCAGCTTGTGGTCGCCCACAGCGATGGTCTTCATAGGAGGAGCAGTCTGCTCGTTGAGCATTGCCTTTGCTTCATCAGAGAAATAGGGGCACTTGTCGATTTCCACAGCGCCCTGGGCCACCTTCATGCAGAATGCCATACAGGTGGGGCTGCCGCACTCCTTACAGTTCTTCTTGGGAGACAGCTTAAAAATGTCAAGACCTTTCAAAGCCATTATATGTATCCTCCTTCCGATTAAACAAGTTCAGAAATGAACTTCTTGATGGTGGCAACGGCGGCAGGATGACGCATGATCACGGCATCAGCGCCACCGGTCAGATTTGCAGCAGCTGTGGAAATTTCCATGCTGATACCGCGCTCTTCCCGGCTGCCCCAGGCAGGCTCATCCTCTTCGGAAGCAGAGGATTCCTTCACGCCCCAGGTATCGGTGGATACAGGTGCCATGATCGGCATCTGCAGATCATCATCGGATTGCGCCAGAGCTGCCAAACGGATTCGGTCCAGCGTAGAAGCTACATACTCAAAGCCGTAACCGACGGCAGCAGTGCCGATATTCATCACAATGCTGTCAGCAGGCACATTTGCGTCCTTCTTCAGCATAATGTTAAGCTGCTTAGCCAGGTTGATATCGTCAGCAGTCTCTGCGCCCACCTTCTGGCCGTAAGCCAGGGCAACAGAAGCGCCAACGGTCTTGCAGTTCTCCTGCTTTGCGGACAGGCACAGGATATTCTTACCCTCCAGCGCCTCAGAAATCTTACTGAACAGCTCGCCATCCTTCTCCAGGTTCTTGCAGCCCATGATTACGATGGGCTTGCTGACAACCTCAGCAACCGCCTTGGCATCCGCAACGCAGTCCGCCACAGAGCGGTCCGCACCGTTGGGATCAGCAGATTCGAAGTTCAGGCAGATGAAGTCGCAGCCTTCCATGGTCTCGGCCTTCTTGGCACGTTCAGCCATGGTGGTGCAACCGGCGTAGAACTCTACCAGGCCGGGCACATCCCAGTTTTCAGCGGCGTCGGAAATTTCCACGCCTACCTTCGGTGCATTTTCAATCGCAGCATCAAAGGTGTAGAAGGGCAGCACATTCTGGCCGCCGATGACGATTGCCTGGTCACCGGTGCCCAACGTCACGGCATTGATCTTGCCGCTGTAGGGTGCTGTCTTAGGTGTAAAAGACATTATTGGTTTCCCCCTTGAAATTTTTAATGCACAATGCAGAATGCACAATGCAGAATTGATAGTGTTACAGTCCGATAGACTGCAAAATGCCCTTCAGGGCAGTCTTCACGGAATTGCTTTCCGGCAGTCTGGCAGAGGGCTCTCCTGCACAATCGCAGCGGAATACTCCCTCATCCTGGGGCAGAACGCCCAGCAGGTCAAGACCGTATTTTTCGATCTCTGCCTTTACACCTGCGTCCAGCACCCCATCAGGCGCCCGATTAACAATCAGGCCCAGTCTTCCCGGCTTCAATTCCATTTCCTCAATCATTTCAGCCACCCGGGCCGCCGCCTGGATTCCCCGGCGGGAACAATCGGAGATCAGCAGCATGGTATCCACATGGGGAAGCGTCCCCCGTGCTACATGCTCCAGACCGGCCTCGTTGTCCATAACCACATATTTGTAATTTTTGGCGTACTTGTCCACTTGGGTCTTCAGCACACCGTTCACATAGCAGTAGCAACCCTTGCCCTGGGTGCGGCCCATGACGATCATAACGAAATCGTCCTCCTCGACCAGCGCCGAATTGAACTTAAATTCCGCATAATCTGCCTTGGTCATACCCGCAGGCACAGATCCCTTCATTTCTGCTTGGGCCATTTCCTCACGGATAGCGCCCAGGCTGGTCTCTACTTCTACACCCAGCACCTCGTTCAGGTTGCTGTTTGCATCCGCATCCACCACAAGGACAGGCCCCTGCTTCTTTTTGCACAGGTAGTCGATCAGCATACCGCAGGTGGTGGTTTTTCCCACGCCGCCCTTACCGGCTACCGCAATGGTATGAGGCATAGAATTTTGCTCCTTAGTTGAGAATTGCTTTTGACCTCTGTGTAGGGGCGGATACTATCCGCCCGCGGGCGGCTGATAGCCGCCCCTACAGAATATTTTGTTTCAGATCAAGTCCAGCAGGCCGGCTTCCTTGGCAATGTATGCCACATCCTCGTACTTGTTGAGGGCATACAGATGGATGCCGTTGATGCCGCAGGCCCGGTACTCATCGATCTGGTTGATGGTGTATTCGATACCGGCCTTCTTGAAGCTCTCCTTCTTGCCTTCCACATCCGCATCAAAGGGATCCTTGACGAAGGGATTGGGGAAGATCCAGTTCTTGGAGATAATCTCGCACAGCGCTCTGGGCATCACACAGCCATTACGGGACAGTGCCATGTTAATCGTAGCTGCCTGGTCCAAAATAGGCATGATACCCACATCCACAGGCATCCAGATACCGGCAGCACGGATGGCATCCAGCCAGTAACGGAACTGGTCCATATCCCAACAAAGCTGGGTCATGATATAATCAGCACCGTTATCCTGCTTCTGCTTCAGAAATGCGATATCCGCATCCAGGCTACGGCAGGCAATGTGCCCCTCAGGAGAGCCGGCAACCGCAATGGTAAACTTGTCTCCAAACTCCTGACGGACAAACTTTACCAGCTCAGTAGCATAGTGCAGGTCGCCGCCGGTTCCGGTCCAGCCGAAGGGCAGGTCGCCCCGCAGTGCCAGCATATGATCGATTCCATGGTCCAGGTAAGTCTGGAGCTGGTCCTTAATACCTTCTTTTGTGTTGCCAATACAGGTGAAGTGGGTCACGCCGGTGGTCTTGCCGTCCTTGACGATCTTGTCCAGAACCTCCAGGTTCTTGCCCACGTTGGTACCGCCTGCGCCGTAGGTGCAGGAGATGTAGTCCGGATTCAGAGTATACAGCTGCTCCAATACACCGCCTTCGCCGCACAGCTTTTCCATGCCTACATCTGTCTTAGGCGGGAATACCTCAAATGAAAATGCGCTGCGATTTTTCAGGATCTCCATTACGGACATTCTTTCTTTACCTCCAATGTGTGTACTTTCTTTCTATGATCCAACAGGCATACTTCGCCCATATCGATACAACCATATCGTATCATACAAAGCCGTTAAATTCAACCACTATTTCACGGGAACGGGAAATTTTTTGTCGCCCAGGATGCTTTTTAACCTCCCTCTAAACCGCCCCGCCTCCAAAACCCTGCAAATTTCAGTTTGTCGGGCTGATCTGTTTGTGCGCGTAGGGGCGACCCTTGCGGTCGCCCGGTGATTTTGTAAAACAAAATCACATCGCTGCAGGCAATAATCATTCATTTCCCTTTGGGAAATCCGGAAATTGTTCCCATTTCCGGCGGGCGACCGCAAGGGTCGCCCCTACGCGTACGAACCAACACATTCCGATAAATACAAATTTGTGTTTTGCGCATACACAGCCGGGAAGCTGTACTTCCCGGCTGTATTCCTGATTTTATTTTGTACCGAAGATCCGGTCACCGGCATCGCCCAAGCCGGGGATAATATAAGCATGCTCGTTCAGCTTTTCATCTACCGCTGCCAGATACAGGTCCACATCCGGGTGGGCCTCCTGCACAGCTTTAACGCCCTCAGGGCATCCAATAATATTCATCATAATAATATTCTTACAGCCGTGGCTCTTCAAAAAGTCAATGGCTGCCACTGCGCTGCCGCCGGTGGCCAGCATAGGATCCACCACAAATACCTGACGGTTTTCAATATCATCGGGCAGCTTACAGTAGTACTCTACAGGCAGATGGGTCTCCGGATCCCGGTACAGACCGATATGTCCGATTTTTGCAGAGGGGATCATATCCACCATAGAATCCACCATGCCCAGGCCCGCTCGCAGAATGGGAATGATCGCCAGCTTTTTGCCTGCCAGCATCCGGCACTTGGCCACAGCTACAGGGGTCTGAACCTCTACTTCCTCTGTAGGCAAATTCCGTGTCGCTTCGTAGCACATCAGGCCAGCGATCTCACTGACCAGTTCCCGAAACTCCTTCACACCCGTATCCTGATCGCGCAGAATTGCCAGCTTATGCTGAATAAGAGGATGCTCCAATACCGTTACTGTGCTCATACTATTTCCGTCTCCTTTTTATCTTTCCGTTATGTGCGGCGGGGCCGCCCCCGCTATGCTCACATTCTCTGTTGCCGCTCCATCCGCTCCCGCTCCGCCTGGGACAGACGCAGATAATTGGGTGTCAGGGTCACCCCATCGCAGGCCTCTCCCTCCGCAATCATGGCAGCAGCAGCCAGGCCCACGCCTGCCGCCCGCTGATGCATCCGATGTTCAGGCGGACAAACAAGGCCGGAAACACCTTCTTTTAATGCATTATAGCACAAAAGGCTTCCGTCTCCAACCAAAAAAATCGATTCCGTCAGATTTTTTATTTCCTGTTCCAATTCCTGCAGAGAAATGGCACGGTCTTCTGTCATGCGCGTCAGCCGTCCGTCTTTTGCATAGAACAGGGCGGTGTATACCTGGCTTCTGCGTGCATCCATTACCGGAAGCACAAATCCCTGGTTCACACCAAGATTCAGCGCCATAGCCTCAAGGGTAGATACCCCGCAGCAGGGCAGCTCTCCACCCCAGGCAAAGCCCTTCGCCGCCGCCACACCGATACGCACACCGGTAAAACTGCCGGGTCCAGCCGCTACAGCCACCGCCTGCACCTGCTGCGGTGTATAACCACAGTTTGCAATCAGGTCCTGCGCCATACGCAGCAACGTCTGGCTATGGGTAAGCCCCGTGTTTTGATAGCTCTCTCCCAGCAGCTTCTCCCCATCCAGCAGCGCAACAGACGCGGCCTTTGCCGAAGTCTCAAAGGCTAACGTGAGCAATGGTATCTCCTCCTTCAATGGTGATGCGCCGGGTATTCTCTCCGGTCTTTTCAATGTGAACCCAAACCGCGCCCTCCATGGCATCGGCTACATTTTCGCTCCACTCCACGGCGCATACGCCGCCCCGCTCCAGATAATCCTCCCAACCGATGTCCCAGAGGTCGTCGCTGGATGTCAAACGGTACATATCAAAATGAAACAACGGAATTCTGCCTGAAAGATACTCATTGACAATGGTATAAGTTGGGCTGGTGACCGGTTCTTCGGCACCCAAACCCCGGGCCAGCCCTCTGGTGAAAGCGGTTTTCCCGGCACCCAGATCCCCCTGATAGGCCAAAACCGTTCCCGGCTTCAGCACCCTTCCCAGTGCCTGTCCCACATTTTCCGTCTCCTCCGGGGAATTGGTAATAAACTCCATAACATTTCCTCTCTTATGCCTTCCTCCGAAGGGAAGCAAGGCTATTGGGCGTTTTTCAGCTTTTCCGCTTGATCGGCGGTAGCCAGCGCATCAATGATCTCATCGATCGCGCCATCCATGACCTGGTCGATCTTATACAGCGTCAATCCAATCCGATGGTCGGTCACCCGGCCCTGGGGGAAATTATAGGTACGAATTCTTTCGTTGCGCATACCGGTGCCCACCTGGCTTCGGCGCATACCGTCGTTTTCCGATTGGATTCGCTCCTGCTCGATTTCGTAGAGCTTAGAGGCCAGCATCCGCATACACTTTTCCCGATTTTGCAGCTGGCTGCGTTCCTCCTGGCAGGCCACCACGATCCCGCTTGGTTTGTGGATCAACCGAACCGCAGAACTGGTCTTATTCACGTGCTGACCGCCTGCACCGGACGCCCGGTAGACCTGCATTTCAATATCAGCCGGATTGATCTGCACGGATGCTTCCTCCATCTCCGGCAGCACCGCTACTGTTGCCGTTGAGGTATGGACGCGGCCGCCGGATTCCGTTTCCGGCACTCTCTGGACCCGATGGACGCCGGATTCATACTTTAAGCGGGAGTACGCTCCCCGGCCGTTAATCACAAAGTCCGCTTCCTTGACACCGCCCAATTCTGTATCGTTATAATTCATAAGCTCAATAGTCCAGCCCATTTTCGCGGCGTACATAGAATACATCCGAAACAGGCTATGGGCAAACAGCGCGCTTTCCTCACCGCCCACACCGCCCCGGATCTCGATGATGACGCTCTTTTCATCATTGGGATCTTTGGGCAGCAGCAGAATCTGAAGCTGTTTATATAATTCTTCCTTGACCTGCTTGGCTTCCTGCCAGGTCTGCTGGCACAGCTCCCGCATCTCCGGATCTGTCATCAATTCCTCTGCGTCCGCCATATCCCGCTCCGCGGTGCGGTAATGCTGATAGGTTTCGATAATCGGCTCCAAATCATTTCGCTCCCGCAAAATGGCTGCCGCCTTTTTCGTATCATTATAAAAATCCGGCTGCTCAGACCGGGCGCATAATTCCTCAAAGCGGTTCGCTACCGCCGCTAATTTATCCAGCATAGCTCTGCTCCTAACACAAGTTTCCTCTATATTGTATCAAGTTTTCAAAACTTTGCAACCAGGTCATAGCGCTTTTTCTTTTTTCATCCTAACATTTTCTTTGGGGCGGACCTCTTTTTTAGTATTAACGATAAAATATTCCTCAACTTAATACTTTCTTAAAATTTACTCACTTAAATTTTTCACAACTTCCAGTTATTATGAGGATGTAAAGTTTCATTTTCTCTTTTTTCATTTTTCTCCTCTTTTCTTGTTGCAGATCCGCAGGTGGTGGCCTGCGGATTTTGCTTTTCCCTCTCCCCGCTCCTATGGCCGGCCAAATTTCAGTTTATCGCTCAATTCCGCATCATTCTTTGTAGGGTGCTGACTGTCTCATGCGTTTCAAACCCTACATTATCGGGCAGCGGGGGCAAGCCCCCGCCCTGCAATGGCTGCGCTAAAACAGTGCTATCAATACAAATTTGAAAACATTTTTGCATTGGGGTTTTGTTTTTTGACAATCCGTGCTAGAATAAAAGAAATTTCAGAGCAAAGAGGGTTCTGCCTTGAAAACCTGTGTGATTTTTAATGCCGGTGACTTTAATAGCTTGATCGAGCCGGTTACACCGGAAGATTATGTATTGGCTGCCGATGGCGGACTTATGCACATACAAAAGCTGGGACTCACCCCAAACGGTATCCTGGGGGATTTTGATTCATTGGGTTATGTGCCGCAAAACGCCAATATCTTCCCTGTGGAAAAGGACGATACCGACTCCATGCTGGCTGTCCGTCAAGGGCTCAAGCTGGGCTGCCGCCGGTTCTTGCTGTACGGCAGCCTAGACGGTCCGCGTCTGGACCACACAGTAGCCAATTTCCAGACTCTGCAATTTCTGGCAGACCACGGCGCCCAAGGCTGGTTGGTGGGCACCTCTTATCTGGCTACCGTATTGAAAAACGGCAGTCTGCGTTTTGGCAGCCAAGCCCGCGGCATCATTTCCGTCTTTTGTATGGGCGCGGATGCCCAGGGGGTCACATTGAACGGACTGGAATATCCGCTGGAAAACGCCGTGCTTACCGCTGGATTCCCCCTGGGTGTGAGCAATTATTTTACAGGCCGGGAAGCCACCATTTCTGTACAAAATGGGAGCCTGCTGATCCTGTATGACCGTATCAACGGTTTTCCTAAGCATCCGTAGGGCGGTGGCTTGCCCCCGCCGCCTGTGACTGTGTATTTTTGGCAGGAGCAGCCAGCTCCCTGCCTTTTGAATTGAGGTGATTCTATTTGCTGACCTATGAACTGAAAAAAACACCGGGCGTGCCGCTATATGAAGCTCTGTATCGCTGTATCCGGGCAGATATCCTGTCCGGCAAGCTGGCTCCTAACCAGAAGCTTCCCTCCAAGCGCAGTTTATGCACCAATCTGAAGGTCAGCAAAATCACCGTGGAAGGTGCCTACAACCAGCTTCTTTCAGAGGGCTACATCCGCTCCCGGGAAAAAGTGGGCTATTTCGTGGAGGCTGTGGAACGGGCCGGACGTACCCCCATCTGCCAGCCAGCCCCGGAATTGCCGAAGGATACTGCTGTAGACCTGACCGGTAACGGCCCCGCCCATTTCCCCTTTTCTGTGTGGAGTCGTCTGCAACGGCAGGTCTTGCTGGATCTGGGCGAACAGCTACTGCTTCCTCTGCATAGCCAGGGGCTTCCGGAACTGAGGCAGGCCATTGCCGGGCATCTGGCAGAGTTTCGGGGCATGAATGTGGACCCGGAAAACATTGTGATCGGTGCGGGCACAGACTTTCTGTACAATCTTCTGATCCAGCTTCTGGGTCAGGATAAGCTTTACGCGGTAGAAGAACCGGGATACGGAAAGATCCGCAAGATCTACGCTGCCGGAGGTGCCTGCTGTATCGGTGTCCCTCTGGACAGCCAGGGCGTGCGGACAGACTGTCTGCAAAAAGCCCAGGTGCTGCATATCTCTCCTTCTCACCATTTTCCTACAGGCCTGGTCACTCCCCTTTCCCGCCGGCAGGCACTGCTGTGCTGGGCTCGGGAAAGCACTGACCGTTGGATCATCGAGGATGACTACGACAGCGAATTTCGCTTTGCCGCCCATCCCCTGCCCACCATGCAGTCTCTGGATCCCCAAGGGCAAGTCATTTATATGAACACCTTTTCCAAAACCCTGGCCCCCTCCATCCGTATCAGCTACATGGTGCTGCCTCCTGTGCTGATGCGCCAGTTTCGCACCCGGCTTGGCTTTTATAGCTGTACGGTTTCCAGCTTTGAACAATACACTCTGGCCCGTTTTTTGCGCCAGGGGCACTTTGAAAAGCACATCAACCGGATGCGTAAGTTTTATAAGCTCCAGCGCAACCGGATGTTGCGTGCCATTGAAGACTGCAGCCTTTCGGACCGGCTGACTATTCTGGAGGAAAACGCAGGTCTGCATTTTTTGGTGAAGGTAGATACCGCCCTGTCCGATGCAGCACTGGTTGACCGGCTGCTCCAAGAGGGAATCCGAATCCATGCCCTGAGCAGCTATTACCTGGGCCCTGTGCCGGAAGAAAAGGTCCACTGCCTGATTGTCAACTATTCCGGCCTCACCGGCACGCAATTGGAGCAACTGGAAGAGAAGCTAAGCACACTCTAATTTGTTCTCTTATTCAAATTCCAGTTTGTCTCGCTAAAATAGTTGCACCAGTAAATCCCGCTATATACAAATTACAATTAACATTCAGCACCTCTCCCATCTTCTCCATGTTCTTAACGGAGAAATGAGGCAATTGATGGTCGTAGGGCGGGGGCTTGCTCCCGCCGCTAACCGAAAAACACAACCGCAGCACCGATCAAACGGTGCTGCGGTTAACTGTTCGACAAATTGGAGTTTACTTGAACCCGATAAGCTTGTCACCCTTGTATTTGAGCGTCCCTTTCTCATTAACCCTGTAACCACCATAGGAGAATTGGGAAACATAAAAGGATTTCTTCTTTCCATCTACAGAAAATACGATGACATATTTCTCGTGTTTCCCATTCCCAGAGTATTTTGAGAATGTTTCAATTATATGCTTATCAATAACCACTGCTTTGACTGATTTGATAGGAGCATGTTTGGTTTTTATCGCTTTTATCAAAAGCCTGACCATAGCCCACACCCAAAGACCCAACATCAGAGAAACCAGCACAATACTAACAATATTATCTGGCATATCTGTAATCCCCTTTCAATAAATTTCAATTTACCGAACTCAGAGCATTATCCTATCATAATTCATTGTGAAAACCAAGGGGTTCGGAATCACTCTGTGCGTTTGTGATACAAATATGCAACTTACAAAAAGGACCGTCGTGGACGCAGATCCCTAGAAAAAGTAGCGGCGGGAGACAGCCAGCGCCCTACAATTTATCCCCTAAGAACATCACACTTCGGAGAGGTGCTGAACGTTATTTCTTCTCTTCCTCCGGCACAAAGTCCAGTGTAAGGGACTGGATACCGGTGCGCAGCTGGGTATATTTTACGCCGGCAGCGTCCAGCATCCGCTTTGATGCCAGTGTGGTGGGCGTAGTGGCGTACTTATCGGACAGATAGAAAACTTCCTTCACGCCGCTCTGAATAATCGCCTTGGCACACTCGTTGCAGGGAAACAGGGCTACATACAGCCGGCTGCCTCGCAGATCCCGTCCGTTGGCGTTCAGAATCGCATTCAGCTCCGCATGGACCACATAGGGGTATTTGGTATCCTCACCGGTCCGATCCCAAGGAAATTCATCGTCACTGCAACCCTTAGGCATGCCGTTGTACCCGGTGGAGATGATGATATTGTCCTGGGACACGATGCAGGCACCCACCTGAGTACTGGGATCTTTACTGCGTTTAGCCGCCAGCATGGCGACCCCCATGAAATACTCATCCCAA
This sequence comes from Faecousia sp., assembly GCA_045577355.1. Taxonomy (GTDB): domain Bacteria; phylum Bacillota; class Clostridia; order Oscillospirales; family Oscillospiraceae; genus Faecousia. Next base: position 13,790 of record JAZNIG010000032.1, read on the forward strand.
CTGATATAATCTGTACGCTTCATAATGCAACAGCCTCCTAATATTTTTGGGGGGACTTTTCAAACATTATAATATAGAAATAGGGCGGGAGCAAGCCCCCCGCCCTATAAATTTATACATTTAATCGAAGAAATCCCTCAAATTATCAAAAAATTTCTTCCTTTTTGGGGTAGATTTACCATCCAGCGACTCGTCAAGCTGACGCAGAAGCTCCTTTTGCTCCTTGGTCAGCTTGGTGGGGGTCTCTACCACCACTGTAAAGTAATGATTGCCCCGGCGCTTGGGATTGCCCACCTGGGGAATACCCTTTCCGCCGATGGTAAACTGCCGGCCTGTCTGCGTCCCCTCAGGAATTTCAAAGCTGGTCTTTCCATCCAGGGTAGGTACTTCAATTTCCGCGCCCAGTGCAGCTTGGGTAAAGCTGATGGGCACCTCACAGAACACATCCATATTCCGGCGTTCAAAGATCGGATGGCGGCGGATATGGATCTCCACCAGCAGGTCGCCATTGGGACCGCCATTGACTCCCACGCAGCCTTCGTTTCGTACCCGGACACTTTGACCGGCATCCACACCTGCGGGCACTTTCACTTTGATCTTTTGAGTACGGCGAACCTTACCCTTGCCCCGGCAGGTATTACAGGGGTTCTTGACGATCTTACCCCGGCCGCTGCAGGCAGGACAGGTGGTCTGGGACTGCATCTGCATGCCCATGATATTTTGGATTGTACGCACCTGACCGCTGCCCCGGCATTGGGAGCAGGTCTCCACTGTCCCATCTGCCGATCCGCTGCCGCTGCACGCCGTACAATTTTCAATCCGCTGGGCCGCCACTTCTTTCTCACAGCCAAAGGCTGCTTCCTCAAAGGTCAGCTCCAGCCGGACACCCACATTCTCACCCCGGCGGGGGGCATTTTGGTTGCCACGGCGGCTGCCGCCACCAAAGAAGGATCCAAAAATATCTCCCAGATCTCCAAAGTCCCCAAACCCGCCAAAACCGCCAAAGCCGCCGTCAAAGCCCGCGCCGCCGCCGTAATTGGGATCTACCCCAGCAAAGCCAAACTGGTCATAGCGGGCCCGCTTGTCGTCGTCGGACAGCACTTCATAGGCTTCGCCCAGTTCTTTGAATTTTTCCTCCGCATTTTTATCCCCCGGATTTCTGTCCGGGTGATATTTCATGGCGTTTTTGCGGTAAGCCTTCTTTACTTCCTCGGCGCTGGCACCTTTCTCGACACCAAGCACCTCATAATAGTCGCGTTTATTCTCTGCCATCTCCATATACCTCAATGCTCGAAATACACTGTAGGGCGGGGGCTTGCTCCCGCCGTTTTTTATCGATGTTTATTAGCGGCGGGGGCAAGCCCCCGCCCTACATTTGCAATACACCGAAAAGGGGCGGCGGATTGCCGCCCCTTACAGGCTATCGATTAGTCGACGGTCTCGTAATCAGCGTCCACAACACCGTCATCACCGGGCTGTGCGCCTGCGCCGGGCTGATCCTGGGGCGCGGCATTCTGATACAGCTTCTCGGAAACTGCGTAGAAGGCCTTCTGCACTTCCTCTGTAGCAGCCTTGATTGCTTCCACATCCGTGCCCTTGTTGACTTCCTTCAGCTTGTCAACAGCAGCCTGAATAGTTGCCTTCTCGTCCGCGGAGATCTTGTCACCCAGCTCGCCCAGGGTCTTTTCGGTCTGGTACGCTACCTGATCGGCAGTGTTGTGGGTGTCTACCTCTTCCTTGCGGGCCTTATCTTCTTCCGCATACTGCTCCGCTTCCCGGACAGCCTTGTCGATGTCCTCCTGAGCCAGATTGGTGGAAGCAGTGATGGCGATCTGCTGCTCCTTGCCGGTACCCAGGTCCTTTGCAGACACCTTTACGATGCCGTTGGCATCGATATCGAAGGTGACTTCGATCTGGGGT
>JAZNIG010000033.1:0-19584 GCA_045577355.1 Faecousia sp.
TGATGGTTAAGACTCACCTGTCCCTGTCCGACGATCCCACCAAGAAGGGCGTTCCCACCGGCTGGAAGCTGACCATCCGTGACATTCTGGAGTACGGCGGCGCCAAGTTCCTGTGCCCCATGGCCGGTACGATCTCCATGATGCCCGGTACTGCTGCTGACCCCGCATACCGCCGTGTTGACGTTGACGTCGAGACCGGTAAAGTTAGCGGTCTGTTCTAATCTGATCCTTATAAAGCACAGGCGGTTTCCCGCCTGTGCTTTTGGAGCGTTTTGCGAAAACGCCAAAATACATATGTCATCGCGAACCAGTCCGCAGACTGGTGTGGCGATCTCCCAGGGATTCCGCACCATTCAGGAGATTGCCACGCCAGTGTGCGCACTGGCTCGCAATGACACGGAACATTGATACATACAAGGAGACTCTATTTATGGATATGACAATGGAATCCTGCCGGAAGTTTGTGGAAGTTCTGGCATCTGACGCGCCCGCGCCCGGCGGCGGCGGGGCTGCCGCGCTAGTTGGTGCTATCGGCACTGCACTGGGCAACATGGTTGGCTCTCTGACTGTAGGCAAGAAGAAGTACGCAGACGTGGAGGCGGAGATCATCGATCTGAAAGCCAAGTGCGACGCTCTCCAGAAGGAGCTGCTGGACCAGGTAGAGGCCGACGAGGTAAACTTCCTGCCCCTGGCGAAAGCTTACGGCATCCCCAAGGACGATCCCAACCGGGATACCATTATGGAGGAAGCCACCATCATCGCCTGCTCCATCCCTATGAAGATCATGGAGCTGTGCTGCCAGGCCATCGACTACATCGCTGTATTTGCCGCCAAGGGCTCACGGCTGGCTGTTTCCGACGCGGGCTGCGGCGCTGTGTGCTGCAAGGCTGCCCTGCAGGCCGCATCCTTAAATGTATTCATCAACACCAAGACCCTGAAAAACCGGGAGGTTGCCGAGGAAATGAACGCCAAGGCTCTGGGTATGCTGGCAAAGTACGGAGCCATGGCTGACGAGATCTTCAACATCGTCAAGGCCGGCTTCGGTGTATAAAAACAAACAATCTGTCATTGCGAACCAGCCCGCAGGCTGGTGTGGCAATCCCCCTCTCCATTTGGGGTAGTTACAAACCTAAGGGGATTCCCACGCCAGTGTGCGCACTGGCTCGGAATGACAGCAAGAATTCATATCTGGAGGAAAAAGAAATGGCAAAGCAATTGCTTGGCAAGGAAGTCAACGAAGCCCTCGTCGCTTCCCTGCAGACCCGTACCGCTGCCCTGAAGGAAAAGGGCATCACCCCCTGTCTGGGCATTATCCGTTTGGGCGAGAACCCCTCTGACCTTTCCTACGAGAAGGGCGCAACCAAGCGCGCTGAGGAAGTGGGCGTTGCTGTTAAGAATTACATCCTGCCCGAAGATGCTTCCAAGGAAGATGTGCTGAAGGTCATCGACGAAGTCAACGCTGACGATTCTGTTCACGGCGTTCTGATGTTCCGTCCCCTGCCCAAGCATCTGAAGGCTGACCAGGACGAGATCTGCAACCGCCTGGCTCCCTGCAAGGACGTGGACTCCATGACCCACATGTCCAATGCCGGCGTATTTGAAGGTCAGGACCTGGGCTACGCCCCCTGCACCCCCGCCGCCTGTATGGAGATTCTGGACTACTATGGCATCGACTGCAAGGGTAAGAATGCCGTTGTGATTGGCCGCTCCCTGGTGGTTGGCAAGCCTGCCGCTATGATGCTTATGGCTAAGAATGCCACCGTTACCGTCTGCCACACCCGCACCGTGAACACCGCTGAAATCTGCAAGGGCGCTGATATTATCGTCACCGCTGCCGGTGTTCTGAACAGTCTTACCAAGGACTTTGTCCGTGAAGGCCAGATCGTCATCGACGTTTCCATGAACTGGAATCCCGAGAAGATTACCACCAAGGGCAAGGGCGGTATGTCCGGCGACTGCGTGTTCGACGAGGTCGAGCCCATCGTTGAAGCCATTACGCCCGTTCCCGGTGGTGTTGGCGCCGTTACCACCACTGTGCTGATGAAGCATGTTGTGGAAGCCGCTGAGAAGGCTTAAAATTAAAACAGTCTGTGCAACTGACGGGGAGCGAGGGGAGCGCCGCCGGTGGCGGACAAAGCGACCTGAGCGAGTGGCCGCGGTCGATAAAATCGAGGAAAAGCGCAAGCCCGAAGATTTTATCGGGCACCGCAACAGGAAACAATTTATAATCAACCTGTGTAACTGACGGAATAGAGTGGTTTACCACAAGGAAGCACAGGTGCAGTATGCCGACCGTCTGGGCAATTCGATCTTTGGGGCTCGGATTGCCCAGATTTTGTTAAGAGGTGCATTATGAAAAAAATTAAGAATCTGTCTGAAAGCAATTTCCTAAAGCTGTTCTTTGCATTCTTCACTGTCTGCTTCCTGGTTGCGGCGGTGTGTATGCCGGACCGGAGCACCATGTTCTCCGGCCTGTGGAAAATCCTGATTACCCCCTGCAAAGTCACCACCAACTACTTCTCACTGGGCGGCTACGCGGCCACCTTCCTGAACATGGGCCTGGTGGGACTGATCAGCCTGCTGCTGTTTATCGTCTTTAAGGGAACACCCAACAACGTGTCCACCCTGGCCTTTGTGCTGACTCTGGGCTTTGGCTCCTGGGGCATCAACATCCTGAACATCCTGCCCACCATTCTGGGCGTGATCCTGTACGGCCTGGTAAAAAGGGAAAAGCTGGGAACCCTTGTCAATGCCATGCTGTTCTCCACCGGTATCGCCCCCCTGATCACCGAGCTGCTGGTGCGCTATCCCGGCACGGAAGTGATCGGCTTCAACTGGCTGGGCCTGGGTCTGACCCTGCTGGTAGGCTTCATCATCGGCTTTTTCCTGCCTGCCGGACTTGCCCACTCCCCCAAGGTCCATAAGGGCTTCGATCTGTACTCCGCCGCACTGCCCATCGGCATGACCGCGTTCCTGCTGAACGCCACATTGTATAAGACCATGGGCCTGGATGTGAATGCCCTGCCGCTGCTCAGCGATATGAAGGTTGCCAGCGCAGCCACAGTGAATATCTTCTGCTGCGTGGTATTTGGCCTGTGCATTGTGTTTGCCTTTGTGCTGGGCTGCAAGCCCAAGGATTATTGGAAGCTGCTGAGTGACCCAGCACTGGTCACCAACTTCTCCTCCACCTACGGCAACGCCACCTTTCTGATGAACGCCGGTGTATTCGGCCTGTTCATCCTGGGCTACTACAACTTGATCGGCGCCAGCTTCAACGGCGTGACCTTCGGCATCATCTTCTGTATGCTGGCCACCTGCAATTCCGGCTCCCACCCGGGCAATGTATGGCCCATTATGCTGGGCTATGTAGTGGCTTCCACCGTCTTTGGCTGGATCGCGCCTCTGCTGGGCGGCAGCTTCACCTTCCAGGTCAATGCCCAGGCGATCATGGTAGGCCTGTGCTATGCCAACGGCCTGAGCCCCATTGCCGATAAGTACGGCTGGCGGTATGGCTTTGTGGCCTCTGTGATGCACTATCTGCTGGTTACCTCTGTCCCCACCCTCCACGGCGGCTTCTGCCTGTACAACGGTGGCTTCACCGCGGCGCTGATCTGCCTGATCCTGGTGCCGGAGCTGGAGCGGTTCTTCCGCACCAAGGAAGAGCGCAAGCTGAAAAAAGTAGAAAGCAAATAATCCCCAGGGCGCGTTGATTTTTACAACGCGCCCTTTCGCCCGCCGGTAAATTTGTATTTACCGGGATCTATTGATTGGTACGCGTAGGGGCGACCCTTGCGGTCGCCCGCCGTAAATTACAAAGCTATTTTCGGATTTTCCATAGGGAAACAAACGATGATTGCCTGCGGTGATGTGATTTTGTTTTACAAAATTACCGGGCGACCGCAAGGGTCTCCCCTACAATGCGAAATAGCAGACCGTGCCCACGGGGCGTCGTGGGCGCCGCCCCCTACAGATTGTTTTTTATAACGCACTCGCCTGCGTTTGCGCTGAATAAAATACAAAAGCGCACCTGCGGTTATTCCTCAGGTGCATTTACATGCTATGTATACCAAATATACCAAGTATATCTAGTGCGAAAAGAAAAATGGATTTACCATATAGATAGGTGATTCGATGAAAAAGACAGAATATATTACTTTTCGCACAGATCAATCCACAAAATGTTTTTTGGAAAATATTGCGGCGCAAAAGAAATGGACAATATCCCAATTAACTGAAGAAATCGTAAAAGAGTATGTCTTTCAATATATAACCCGAGATAAAAAAGATCTTTTAGAGTAAGAGGTACATATATGGAAGAAAGCTTTGTGGACAGAGTGTATTTGACGATCAATGGGTTCTTATTGCCCCAATTCACGGTTGCAGGCGTGGAAGATATTTTTGGGGAAGGCGGTATTGGAATCGCGCTGTATGAGCAAGCCCGTGATGCCTACGCCCGGATTTGTGACCGCCTTGGTGTGCGGGATGAGGACCCGGATCTGGATATTATTATCAGCTCCATGGAAGACATCACAAAAGAAATCAGTTACCGCATGTATGAATATGGAACACGGTTTGGAATGCAGGAGTAATAACACAGCAAGGGGCGCGTTGATTTTCACAACGCGCCCCTGTTTCCTTGGATTTCTCACGCTTTATTCACAAAATTGTCTATTATTTTCGGCTTGGCTGTGCTATAATGGTTAAAATTATGCCCTTGGGAGGACGATCATGGGACTTTTAACCAAACTGTTTGGCACCCGCTCCGGGCGGGAGATCAAAAAGATCCAGCCTATTGTTGATAAAATCCTTGCACTGGAGGAGGAATACAAGGCTCTTTCCGAAGAGGATCTGCGGGGCAAGACCGCCCAATTCAAGGAGCGGCTCTCTCAGGGTCAGCCTCTGGACGACCTGCTGCCAGAAGCCTTTGCCGCCATCCGGGAGGCCGCCTGGCGTGTGCTGGGCATGCGCCCCTACCCGGTGCAGCTCATTGGCGGCATTGTGCTCCATCAGGGCCGGATCGCGGAAATGAAGACCGGTGAGGGTAAGACCCTGGTTGCCATTCTGCCCTGTTATCTGAACGCCCTGACCGGCCGGGGTGTCCATGTGGTCACCGTCAACGACTATCTGGCCAAGCGTGACTCGGAATGGATGGGCAAGGTCCACCGGTACATGGGCCTGACTGTGGGCCTGGTGATCCCGGGCATGAACTCTGCGGAGCGCCGGGAGGCCTACGCCGCCGACATCACCTACTGCACCAACAACGAGCTGGGCTTTGACTACCTGCGGGACAATATGGCCATTTACAAAACAGAGCTTGTCCAGCGGGGACATGCCTTTGCCATTGTGGACGAGGTGGACTCCATCCTGATCGACGAAGCCAGAACCCCGCTGATTATCTCCGGCAAGGGGGAAAACTCCTCGAAGCTGTATGAGATGGCAGATTATTTTGTATCCACTCTGCGCAAGCAGGTCTTTGCCAAGACCGAGGACAAGGAAGTGCAGGACGATTATGACTGCGACTACTTTGTAGATGAAAAATCCCGCACCGTCTCCCTGACCGCCTCCGGCATTGCCAAGGCGGAGCTGCACTTCGGGGTAGAAAACCTGGCAGACCCGGAAAACGCCACCCTGTCCCATCACCTGAACCAGGCCATGAAGGCCCGGGGGCTGATGAAGAAGGATATTGACTATGTGGTCAAGGACGGCCAGATCATCATTGTGGACGAGTTTACCGGCCGTCTGATGTATGGCCGGCGGTATAACGAGGGCCTGCACCAGGCCATCGAAGCCAAGGAGCGGGTCACCGTGGCCGGCGAGAGCAAGACTCTGGCAACCATCACGTTCCAGAATTTCTTCCGGCTGTACGACAAGCTGTCCGGCATGACCGGTACGGCCCTGACAGAAGAGGAGGAATTTGCCGCCATCTACCGGCTGGATGTGGTGGAGATCCCCACCAACAAGCCGGTGATCCGAAAGGATCAGTCCGACGTGGTCTATAAAACCGAGGCGGGCAAATTCCGGGCCATCATCCGGCAGGTACAGGAATGTCACGAAAAGGGCCAGCCGGTACTGGTGGGTACTGTATCCATCGAAAAGAGCGAGATCCTGAGCAAGCTGCTGAAAAGAGCCGGCGTACCCCACAATGTGCTCAACGCCAAGTTCCACGAGCAGGAAGCCCAGATCGTGGCCCAGGCGGGCAAGCTGGGGGCTGTGACCATTGCCACCAATATGGCGGGCCGTGGTACGGATATTGTGCTGGGCGGCAACGCGGAATTTATGGCGATGAACACCCTGCGCAAGGCAGGCACCCCCGAAGAGCTGCTCCGGGAGGCCAACGCCTATTCAGAAACGGACGATCCGCAGATTTTGGCCATTCGCGCCCAGTACGATGCCCTGCTGACCCAGTACAAGGAAGAAATGGCGGATGAAGCCCAAAAGGTGCGGGTTGCGGGCGGCCTGTTCATCATCGGCACCGAGCGGCATGAATCCCGCCGAATCGACAACCAGCTTCGCGGCCGTGCAGGCCGTCAGGGTGACCCGGGCGAAAGCCGGTTCTATCTGAGCCTGCAGGATGACCTGATGCGGCTGTTCTCCTCTGACCGGATCATGGGCATGATGGATTCCCTGGGTCTGGAGGTGGATACCCCCATTGATGCAAAAATTTTGTCTAATGCGGTGGAAAATGCCCAAAAGAATGTGGAAAGCCGCCACTTCCGGTCCAGAAAAAATGTACTGGAATATGACAATGTTATGAATACCCAGCGGGAAGTCATTTACGCACAGCGTCAAAAGGTGCTGGACGGCGAGGACCTGCGGGAGAATATGATGAGCATGCTCCATGGTCTGATCGAATCCACCGTCTCTGACGCGCTGAGCCAAACCGGCGGCATCGCTGATGAGGACAGCCTGCGGGTAGTTCTGGGCAAGCTCCAGGGCACTTTCTTCCCACGGGGTGCTTATGAGGCCTCCCCGGACCGGCAGGACGTCCAGTCTATGACGGAAGATTTATACAATCTTGCTGTACAGACCTATGCCCGCAAGGAACAGAGCTGCTCCCCCGCAATCATGCGGGAGCTGGAGCGGGTCGTCATGCTCCGTGTAGTAGACGAGTACTGGATGGACAATATCGATGCCATGGATGATCTGAAGCAGGGTATCGGTCTGCGGGCCTACGGTCAGCACGATCCGGTCATTGCCTACAAAGAGGAAGGCTATGAGATGTTCCAGGCCATGATCACCGCCATCCGGGAGGAAACAATCCGCCGGATTTTCCTGATCCAGCTCCGGCCCACTCAGGAGGTCAAGCGGGAGAAGGTTGCTAAGGAGACTTCTGCGGCAGGTGCCGCAGGCAGCAGCACCGTAAAGGCCCAGCCTGTGCGCAACAAGGATAAAAAAATCGGCCCCAATGATCCCTGTCCCTGCGGCAGCGGCAAAAAATACAAGCAGTGCTGCCGTTCCAAAGACATCGCTGCAGGAATGGAGAACTAAAAAAGCATCTATGTCCATTATACCTGTAACCATTGGCAAGCTGGAATATTTGACTGCCGAAGGAATTGGCGTTCCCCACTGCTTCACCACCCGTCTGGGCGGTATCAGCGCAGGCCATCTGGCATCTATGAATCTGGGCACCCACCGGGGGGATGACCCGGAAAACGTCCGAAAAAATTACAGTATTCTGGCAGACGCTCTGGGCTTTGATCCGAACAAGCTGGTGCTCACCCATCAAACTCATACAGATACCGTACTGCAGGTCGGTCCGGAACAATACGGTGCCGGACTGACCGCCCCGGAGCTGCCGGAATGTGACGGTCTGATCACAAATGTACCGGGCACGGCGCTGGTGGTATTTACTGCCGACTGTACACCGCTCCTGCTGCATGACCCATGCACCGGTGCCGTGGGAGCGGCACATGCCGGATGGCGGGGCACTGCCAGCGGTATTGCCGCCAAAACGGTTCAGGCTATGTGCCGGGCTTACGGTTGCCGCCCGGAAAATATCCGGGCCGCCATTGGCCCTAATATCGCCGCCTGCTGCTTTCAGACTGACGCGGATGTGCCCCAGGCCATGCTTGCTGCTCTGGGCATTGCTGCCCAGACCCATATCCATGGACGCGGCAATAAATATTATGTAAATCTAAAGGAATTAAACGCTCTTTGGCTGCGACGTGCAGGTGTGCGGCATATAGAGATCTCCGATGCCTGTACAGCCTGCCAGCCAGACCGGTTCTGGTCCCACCGGATTGCCGGGAGTGCCCGTGGCTCCCAAGGCGCTATTATTGTATGTAAGGAGAGAGAAACGTGAAGCGAGCCTTGCTGATCCTGCTGGCCCTGCTGTGTGGGCTATGCACCGGCTGCACCCAGGCCGGCGGACCTTATGTGCCAACCGGTGACGGTCTGACCTGGGACGATGATTATACCGGACCAATCTACACGAAACCTCCGGAGGACCGGGAACAAGCCCTGACGCTGGCTTACTATCCGGAGCGCTCCCTGAATCCTTATTCCTGCACAGACTTTACCAACCGCGCTCTGTTTTCCCTTCTGTATCAAGGCTTGTTCGTGGTAGATCGGGATTACAATGTAGAGCCCATGCTGTGTAAGCGCTACAGCATGACCGATGATATGAAGTCCTATACCTTCTATATTGAGGAGAATGTTTTCTTCTCTGACGGCGGGCTCCTGACCCCAGCGGATGTGGTAGCCAGCCTGAACACAGCAAAGAGCAGCAACTACTACAGCGGGCGCTTCCTGCATATCACCCAGATCGGCTTATCTGGAGACGGCGGTGTGACTGTCACCCTGAATACTCCCTGCGAAAACCTGCCGCTGTTGTTGGATATTCCGATTGTGCAAGCATCTCAGGTAAAAGCGGACGCCCCCAGCGGTACTGGCCCCTACTATCTGGATAAAACAGCCCTTAACGCCTGCCTGCGTAAATCCACGGGCTGGTGGTGCAAACCGGATATGGCCGTAACTGCCTCCACCATTGCTCTGCTGAAAGCAGAATCCACCAATCAGATTCGGGACGCGTTTCAGTTTTCAGACCTGGGCCTGGTATGTGCCGATCCTGGCTCCGACCGTTATGCGGATTTCCGCTGCGACTATGAGCTCTGGGACTGTGAAAACGGTATTTTTTTATACCTGGCCTGCAACGAAAAGAGTTCCCTTTTTTCCGATAGGGAAGTCCGGGCCGCCCTGACCTACGCCATAGACCGGGACTATCTTGCGGAGAATTATTACCGGGGCTTTGCCCGCAGTGCCACACTGCCTGCCTCTCCCCTATTCCCCTATTACAACCAGACCTTGGCAAATAAGTATCAATATGACGGTGTAACCTTCCATCAGGTCATCAGTGACAAGGGCCTTCAGGGCAGAACCATTACCTTCCTGGTAAACAGTGACGACAGCCTGCGGCTGCGGGTGGCCCGCCAAATTGGTGACATGCTGGAAAGCGCGGGTCTGGTGGTAGAAATGAAGGAGGTCGGCACTTCCGACTATAAGGAAGCCCTGATCTACCGCAGCTATGACCTGTATTTGGGCCAGACGATACTGTCCCCCAACATGGATCTGTCTGCATTTCTTCATAGCAGCGGTTCCCTGAGCTACGGCAGCATCGATGATGTGGCCGCCTATACTCTGAATCTGCAGGCATTGGAAAACCACGGCAACTATTACACTTTGCATCAAACCGTTATGGAGCAGGGTATTCTGTGCCCTGTACTATTCCGCAGCTATGCGGTATACACCACCCGTGGCCTGTTTACCGGCCTGAACCCCTCCCGGAACAATGTGTTTTATTACTCCCTTGGAAAAACTATGGAGGGCGCTTTGATCCGGCAATAGCATACCATGCGATCTCTAAAAAGGCGCGTTGCTTTTGTTTGCAACGCGCCTTTTTAGGCAGAAAAGATCTGTAAATTTGTATTTATGGGGCAGTTTTAACACAGCCATTATAGAGCGGGGGCTTACCCCCGCCGCCTGTTAACTTACTGTTTGAAACCGCGGGAGCGAGCCCCCGCCCTACAAAGGGTAATACGAAACAGCACGACAAACTGGAATTGGACCGGGGCATATTTTATGGCAATAGGGGTGGATTTTTGTGTCCTTTACCGCTATAATAGATTTATTATAACCCCGCGAACATATAAAACGGAGGTTTTCCCCATGAAGCTTAACTACAAACGAACGATTCTGGTAGGCTTTGCTTTCTTTCTCATCAGCGCCTTCTGGCAGGCCTATGACGCAACCATTCCTGTGATCCTAACCAACAAATTTGGTATGTCTCAAACCTGGTCCGGCGTGATTATGGCCCTGGACAATGTGCTTGCAGTGTTCCTGCTGCCCCTGTTCGGTACGCTTTCCGATAAGCTCACCGGCAAGCACGGCAAACGCACCCCCTTCATCACCATCGGCACTCTGGTTGCGGCTGCAGCCCTGCTGTGCCTATCCTTCGTGGACAACGCCCAGCTTCAGAACATTCATGCCGTTTCTGCCATTGATAATAAAGAGGCTCTGCAGGTAATCTATGATACCCAAGCGGATCAGGCTCTTCTGACTCCCGAGGGAGACCGGTTTGTTCTGGGTGAGCTGTTCACAGAAGAAGCCTTCACCGCTATTTCCTCCAAAACCACAGATCCTGCCACCGGCAAGGAGATTACCAATCCCGATTATACCAACTACGTGGTTCCTGCCCGGCAGGCTTATGCCTGGCAAGCCACCGCAAAAGCGCCCTCGGCCCTTATCTTTTTTGTAGGTATTCTGTTAATTCTGCTGCTGGCAATGGCCACCTTCCGCAGCCCTGCTGTGGCACTGATGCCGGATGTAACCGTGAAACCCCTGCGCAGCAAGGCAAACGCCATCATCAACCTGATGGGTACTGCCGGCGGTATTTTAGTGCTGGTGCTGGGTATGGTATTCGCCACCTCCGCGGTACACAATTCGCTCATGAACTACACCGTGTTTTACGGGGTAATCGCCGGCATTATGGTAGGTGCGCTGGCAATTTTCCTGCTGACTGTCCGTGAAACTGTCTGGACCCGGCAAATGCGGGAGGACAGCGTAAAGTACGGCATTGCGGAGGACTCGGAAGACACCGGCAAAAAACGCAGCCTGAATTCCGCCGAGAAGCGCAGCCTTCTTCTGATCCTCATGTCCATTGCCCTTTGGTACTTCGGCTATAATGCCGTTACCTCAAAATACGCGGTTTACGCAGGCAACATCCTGGATAAAGACTATAATACTACCATGCTGCTAGCTCAGGGTGCAGCCATTGTGGCTTATTTGCCCGCCGGTATGGTCGCCTCAAAAATTGGCCGGAAAAAGACCATTTTGGGCGGCGTTGTCATGCTGGCTGCCGCATTCTTTGCCGCAGGCTTTATGCGGGCAGGCAGCCCCACCTGGCTGATGAACGTATTTTTTGCTCTGGCCGGTGTGGCATGGGCAACCATTAACGTAAACTCCTTCCCCATGGTGGTGGAAATGTGCTCAGGTGCGGACATCGGCAAGTACACTGGCTTTTACTACACCGCTTCCATGACTGCCCAGATCGCCACCCCCATGCTCTCAGGCTTGCTTATGGACCAAATGGGCATGACGGTATTGTTCCCTTACGCTACCGTGTTTGTAGCCCTTGCCTTTGTGACCATGCTGCTGGTCCGTCATGGCGACAATAAGGTTTTGGCCAAAAAGGGCTTGGAAGCCTTGGATATTGACGACTGAGGAAAGGTACATGCTTGTATTACTGATTATCCTTCTTGCACTGACCTCTGCATATGTGCTGTCTGTGCAGGGCAGAGCCGGTCACCCCGGTCTGGAAACCCTTCGGCAATGGAGTTATGCCCACCGGGGTCTGCATGACACAGCCAGACCGGAAAATAGCATGTCCGCATTCCGCTCCGCTTTAGAGGCCGGCTACGGCATTGAACTGGATGTTCATCTTTTGAAGGATGGAAATTTGGCCGTGATCCATGATGCGGCACTGAAGCGAACCACCGGGGCTGATGGAAACATTGAAGATCTGACTACCCAACAGCTTTCCCAATACCGTCTGGAAGGAACATCGGAAACCATCCCAGCCTTCCGGCAGGTTCTGGACCTGTTCGCAGGGAAAGCTCCACTGATCATCGAGCTGAAATCTGTAGGCAATAACTACGGCACCCTTTGCCGGACCGTTTGTGACACCCTGGCCTCCTACACCGGCCCCTACTGCATTGAGTCCTTTGATCCCCGGTGTGTTTACTGGTTCAAAAAGCACGCGCCGCAGATAATCCGAGGCCAGCTTACAGAAAATTTTTTGGCCGCAAAAGGCGGATCTATGCCTTTTCTGCTAAAATTTCTTCTGACACACCAGTTCTTTAATTTTCTGACCCAGCCGGACTTTGTGGCCTACAAATTTGCAGACCGCCGCCGTATAAGCAACTGGCTGGTGCGCAAACTCTGGGGCATACAGGGCGTTGCCTGGACTTTGAAAAATCAAACTGACCACCACACCGCCATCAAAGAGGGCTGGATCCCCATTTTTGAAGATTATACGCCATAAATATGGGTGCGCTGCATTTTGCAGCGCACCTGTTCATTACGAGGAGATTGCTACATCAGCCTGCGGGCTGGTGCGCAATGACACTGTAGTGAGAAAGGTGCGCAAGCGAAACTATGATCTGGCTAATCTCCATTAGAAATTTCTGGATATCCCTTCTTTCCCTTGCATTGTTATATAAGGTTTGTTACAATAGCACCAGATAAACCCAGAAAGGATGACCCATATGAAGCGCATCGCTTGCCTGCTGCTGGTCGTGTGTCTGCTGAGCGGCTGCACAGGCACACCGGAAGAAACAACAGCAAATCAGACACCCTCTACAGAGGCAACCAAGGAGACAACTACAGACGCTACTACAGAAAGCACCGGAGAAACAACGGAGGAAACGACAGAAACCACTACAGAGGCCACAGAACCGCCGGTTCTTTTCCGCAATCCGCTGAACGGCACTCCACAGGATACCCCCTGGACCGGCCGTCCCACTGCCGTCATCATTAATAACATTCAGGATGCGCTGCCGCAGCATGGAATCAGTCAGGCAGATCTGATCTACGAGCTGGAGACTGAAGGCGGCATAACCCGTGTTTTGGGTATCTTCTCTGATCTTCAGGACGTAGGCTCCATTGGCCCGGTGCGCAGTGCCAGAACCTTCTTTAATAACATTGCTCTGTCCCATGATGCCCCGCTGATTCACTGTGGTGGCAGCGAGTTTGCGCTGAAAGGCAATTACTCCGACAACGGGGACAAGATCAATAACTGGGCACATATTAATGAGCAGTACAACGGTTCCTACTTCTTCCGGGACTATGACCGCTATCGTTCCGGTTATGCTTGGGAGCATACCCTGTTCACCACCGGAGAAAAGCT
Source organism: Faecousia sp. (assembly GCA_045577355.1). Taxonomy (GTDB): domain Bacteria; phylum Bacillota; class Clostridia; order Oscillospirales; family Oscillospiraceae; genus Faecousia. The sequence goes on from JAZNIG010000033.1 coordinate 13,403, forward strand.
GATAAAAGCCCTGTCTGACAAGGGCTACGATATCACTTACGAGGGCGATGGTTATGATCATGGCCTGACCTTTGCGGATATGCCGGAGCTGGGCGGTAAAACTGCCAATACTGTAACTGTCACCTTCCGGGGAAGCAAAACCACTACCATGACCTATGTACCGGAAACCGGCCTGTATGCCGCGTCTCAGTACGGTCAGCCATGGAAGGATGGCACAACAAATGCCCAACTGGCCTTCCGGAATGTGCTGGTACTGTATACCGATCAGTGGTTTGTCCGGGATTCCTCCTATGCCCGTTCCTTCTATGATCTGAGCGGCTCCGGTGCGGGCCACTTTGCCTATGACGGTCAAATCATCCCCATCACCTGGCACCGGGACACCCTGCGGGGTTCCTTCTCCTACACACTGGAAGACGGCACGCCCCTGGAAATGGGCGTGGGCACTACCTACGTGGCAGTGGTCGCGGCAAACAAAAAGCCGGTCAGCTATCAGTAAACCTATAAAATAGGACGCGCTGCTTTCTTTTTTCGCAGCGCGTCTTTTTTTGATTGTTTTTTATGGTTTATGACTATACAGTGGCCTCCACGCCGCCCTGGGGACGGATGGACAGAACATGGCAGGCGCCTTCTCCCAGCACGCTGTCAATACCCGCCCGGAAGCTGTCCAACAGATCGAAGGGCACAAAAGCCTGAACTGTTCCGGCAAAACCGCCACCGTGAACGCGATAGGCACCACGTCCGTCCAAATAATGCTCACACAGGGCCAGTGCCACTGCCATGTCCTGATGGGTGACATAGCCTGCGGGGACTACGTTCTGTAAGTACATGTATGAAGAATAGCCGCTTTGCTTGGTCAGTGACAGGAAGGTATCAAAATCTCTGGCCTGCAGTGCCGCTGCCTGCCGGGGTACCCGGTCATTTTCCTGATAGAAATGGATGGCCCGCATAACAGCCCGGTCCCCACATTTTTCCCGCAGGGCAGGAATTGCCGTATAAAAATCTGCAGGATCTATTTGCCGCAGCACTTCTTTGCTGAAATGGGCACAGATCGTTTTCAGATCATTGGGAATGGCCGCGTATTCGTCCGTCAGGTCTGCATGGCTGGCCCGGCTGTCGATGATGCATAGGGCATGGCCACAGGAAGCGAAATCAAAGTCCACCGGCTGAATCACTGGGTTTTCCGGATCTGCAAAGTCAATGGCTACCATACCGCCCACCGCGCTAGCCATCTGGTCCATCAGGCCGCAAGGCTTGCCAAAGAACACATTTTCCGCATATTGGCCGATTCTGGCGATCTGAGGCTGGGAGACTGCACCGTTGCAGAACAGATGGTTGATAACGGTGCCAATCAGCACTTCAAAGGCTGCGGAGGAACTGAGCCCGGAACCGGGCAGCACGGTGGATTCTACGTAGGCATCAAAGCCGCCAACCTGATAACCCATTTCCACAAACCGGGCGGCTACGCCGCGAATCAGCGCCGGGGTAGTATTGATCTCCTCTTCTTTGGGGGACAGCTCCTGCAGGTTTACTTTGGTCACAGGATATCCCTGAGACAGGATGCGAATCCAGTTGGTTTTGTTGGCCCGTACCGCTGCTTGTGTATCCAAATTTACTGCTGCCGCAAGTACCCGGCCGCGCTGATGATCTGTATGGTTACCACTGATCTCCGACCGGCCCGGTGCGGAAAAATACCGATCCGGCTGCCCCCCAAACGTGGTTTCAAAGCCCTTATTCAGAGCAGCAATCCGCTCCTGAGAAAGAATAAGTTTCTGCATAGGATGTTCCTCCCAAATAATTCATTATCATTATTATACACGCAAGCAGAGAAAATAGGAAGCATTATTTTAATATATCCTATAAAAAGCTGCCCCATCTCCGGAGCAGCCTTTCGTTCAAATTCCAGTTTGCCGGGCTGTTGCCCGCCAAACAATTAAAAATTGATAATGGAAAATTGAAAATGATTGTGTCCCCTTCAGGGACTTATTTAAATCAATTTCCGAAGGAAATACCACAATTTTTAACTTTCAATTATCTATTCGCGCATCAGCGCGAGAAATAAAATTTTACTGCTTATACAGCAGCCGAACGGAATTGAGGATGCACAGCATGGCAACACCGGAATCGGCGAAGACCGCCATCCACATAGAAGCACCGCCCAGCAAGCCCAGAATCATAACCGCAGCTTTAATTGCCAGCGCAAATACCACATTCTGCCAAGCAATTTGCCGGGTCCTGCGGGCAATGGATATGGATTCAGGAATGGCCTGCACATCCGATGTCATATATACTACGTCCGCCGCTTCGATTGCCGCATCCGCGCCGCTGCCCATTGCCGCACCTACATCCGCCCCGGCCAGCACCGGTGTATCATTGATCCCGTCACCCACAAACATAACGGCCCCTTGCTCGGATCGAAGCTGCTGCAAAACCTGCAGTTTCTCCTCCGGTAAAAGCCGGGCATAGACCTTCCGAATCCCCGTCTGGCGTGCAACCGCCTGGGCGTTTTCTTCCCCGTCGCCGGTCAGCATAGCACTGTCGATATCCATTGCCTGCAGCTGGGTCACCGCTTCCTTCGCTCCGCTTTTCAGGGTATCCGCCACCAGGATATGACCTATGTATCTGCCATCCACTGCCACGAACACCATGCTTCCGGGGCCCTGCACTTCCGGCACAGGCACACCGAAACGGGTCAGTAGTTTTTCGTTGCCGCATAATATGTTCCTGCCATCCAGAACCGCCCGGATTCCGTGGCCGGGGACCTCCTCCAGCACTTCCGGCACTGACAAGGGAATCCCCTGTTCTCTGGCCGCTTCCGTGATACTCACAGCGATGGGATGGGTGGAATTTTGCTCACAGGCAGCACAGATCTCCAGCAGTTCCTTCGGCCCTTCTGTCTTTTGTACCCGAAAATCACCTTTTGTGACAGTTCCGGTCTTATCCATGGCCACAACCCGGATCCCTGCCAGCGCTTCCATAGACACACCGCCCTTAAACAAGATGCCCTTCTTACCGCCCAGGCCAATACCGGAAAAGAAGGCCAGTGGTACACTAACTACCAGCGCGCATGGGCAGCTCATAACCAGAAAAGACAGGGCTGTGTACACCCAGTAGCTCCAATTGCCTGTTATCACCGAGGGAACCACTGCAGTGATGCCCGCAAGGGCTACCACCCCCGGGGTGTATATCCGGGAAAACCGCGTAATAAAGCGGTCAATCTTGGGCTTACCCGCTGCGGCTTTTTCCACCGCGTTCAAAATACGGGTGACCATAGATTCAGTCAGCGACTTCTCCACACGAATGGTTATCTGCCCAGAGGTATTCATACAGCCCGAAATGACACTGTCACCTGCTGCCACAGAAACAGGAACCGGCTCACCGGTAATGGGGGCAGTGTCAATCCGGCTTTCCCCGGAGACCACCACCCCGTCCAGGGGAATCCGGCTGCCGGGCCGTACCAACAGAAGATCCCCGATCTGCGCCTGTTCTGCGGGAATTATATCCGTATGATCCCCATGGATGCGGTTTACCGTCTCCGGCCGCAGATCCACCGCCTCCATGATCTGGCTACGGCTGCGGGCCACAGCTTTCTCCTCGAAATACGCGCCCACCCGGTAAAAGAGCATAATACCAACCGCCTCAGGATACTCCCGGATAACAAAGGCGCCCAGGGTGGCAATGCTCATTAAGAAATTTTCATCCAATATGTGACCTCTGATTAGGTTTCTGACTGCTGTGATCAAAACCTGCCCCCCAAGAACCATATAGGCCAATATATAAGCAGGCAGGCCTAACAGCCCCGCTAGCTCCATTACCAACCCCAAGCCAAACAGGCCTGTTCCCAGTACCAGCGGCCAGAGGGATTCTCCCTGCTCTGTGTGGCTATGGTAGTGCCCATGATGAACCTGCGCGTTATGTTCATGGTGATGGTGCGCGTGATGACTTTGATGACAATGGCAGCAGCCGCATTCTTCATAATGGGCCTGGCTGTCCTTCTGCTTGTCACAGATCACCGCATCCGGTTCAATGCTGCTTACGATCTTCTGCAATTGGGGCAAAAGTCCATCCGGATCATCCGCAGTAATACGTAGCTGCCGGATAGCAAAGGTGATCGTGGCCTCCTGCACCTGGGGCAGGGCATTCATTTTGGCCTCCATCTTGGCCGCACAGTTCGCGCAGCCGAGATGTTCGATCGTGTATATTTTCCGTGACATAGGCATCCCTCCAAAGGCATCAACATATGAGCAACTGTTCATTTGTTAATGCAAGTATATACCCTGCCCCGACATTTGTCAATAGGGATACAGGGTGAAATTTTAGTTTTGCAAGCTATTTGTTGACAGGGTAGGGCGGGGGCTTGCTCCCGCCGAAAACCGCCGTCAATGGGCGGTGGGAGCAAGCCCCCGCCCTACCTTGTATAGGATCATATCGGCACGGGAAATACAAATTTATGGGTCAAGCTGTGCGTCCATTTCCGATTCCAGAGATAGGTGCTGCCCGGTGATTGGATGGGTAAATTCCAGCCGTTTGGCACAAAGCAGTTGGGTATGCAGCCCCAACCCCTCTGAGAATGTTTTTGACGCTTCGCTGCCATACTGGGGATCACCCAAAATCGGATAGCCCATATGGGCGCAGTGGACCCGGAGTTGATGGGTTCTGCCGGTGATGGGCCGCAGTGCCAGCCTGCATAAGCCCGGCTGCCGTTCCAGCACTGTAAATTCCGTTACAGAGGGTTTTCCCTCCGGGCAGACAAAACGCAGCAAGCTGGGCAGCGGTTTTCTTGCAATAGGTGCATCTATAATGCCGGTGTCTGTATCCGGGCCGCCAAATACCAAAGCGTGGTAAGTTTTGCGCAGGCCTCCTGCGGTGTGCAGCGTGTTCAGCATTCCGTGAACATAGGCATTTTTTGCCAGAAGGACGATCCCAAAGGTATCCCGGTCCAGGCGGGTGATGGGATGGAATGCGCAGGCCTGTCCGGTTTGCTGATAGTAGCCTACCACCCGGTTGGCCAATGTACCGGTCAGGCAGCTGCGGGAAGGATGGATCAGGATTCCGGCAGGCTTGTCCACTGCCAACAGGTGGTCATCCTCATATACAATCGAGATGGGATCGGATTCCGCCGGATATGCAGGTGTTGCTTCGTCCAACGGGACTACGATCACATCCCCCGGCTGCACGGCAAAGTCCGTATGCCGAGGCACGCCGTTTACAAACAGCCGCTCCTGCCACTTGAGCCGGTTCATGAGCCCACTGGACATGCCCATTTCCTCCCTCAAAAACGAGGACAGCCGTCCCACTCGGGTGGCAATATGCTTTAGCTCCATCTCTTCACCGCCTTTCAAATTCCAGTTTGTCGCTCCGTTTAAAATCCCTATTGTAGGGGGGCTTGACCCTCCCCTACAGCATGTACTGCTGCAACAGAGCGATAAATACAAAGTTCGCGCGCCTTATACGGTACAAAAAGACCCCGCTTTGCAGCAGGGTCTTTAACAGTTGCTTACAGAGCAGCCTTGGCCTTTTCCACCAGAGCGGCGAAAGCGGCGCTGTCTTGAATTGCCATCTCGGACAGGCTCTTGCGGTTCATCTCGATACCGGCCTTCTTCACACCGTTCATAAAGGTGGAGTAGTTCAGACCGTAGGGCTTCACAGCAGCGCTGATGCGGGTGATCCACAGTCTGCGGTAGTCGCGCTTCTTCAGCTTGCGGCCTACGAACGCGTAGTTGCCGGACTTCATGACCTGCTGCTTGGCCATCTTAAAGTGCTTAGACTTAGAACCCCAGTAGCCCTTGGCCAGCTTCAGGGTAGCATTTCTTCTTTTGCGCGTCATCATTGCGCCTTTGACTCTTGCCATTTCTCAATATCCTCCTATTGCTTATTTGTACGGGATCATCTTCTTGACGGTCGCAGTGTTGGTCACGTCAGCGTAAGCAGTGGTGCGCAGACGACGGGTACGCTTGGTGTCCTTCTTAGTGAGGATATGGCTCTTGTAAGCGCGGGCTCTCTTGACTTTACCGGACTTGGTCAGGTTGAATCTCTTCTTTGCGCCGCTATGGGTTTTCAGCTTGGGCATAGGTGGTTCTCCTTCCGTATCTTTAGGTATAGAAAAACAAATTACTTGCTATTCTTGGGGGTCAGGAACATGGCCATAAAACGGCCTTCCAGCTTGGGGTTCTTTTCCATGTTGG
>JAZNIG010000034.1:0-8548 GCA_045577355.1 Faecousia sp.
GTATAGAGCGCATCCTTTTCCAATGGAACACCCCAGTTGCTGTATCGGGAAACCATGGTGCTGAAATCATTGGCCTGAAAAAATGCTTGTAGTGCCTCCATGCTGATAGGTTCCGTGCTCTCCAATAGTGTAGTGTCTATCATATTCATCACTCCTTTGGGTGTAGTTAAGAATATGATAGCATACATATGTTCGTTATGCAATAGGTGCCTTTGGACCGTGACACAAGTGTACAGAAAACGCGACAGTTAATGCTTCACTCAAGGCATTAGGGCGGTGACGACCGAAATCGTCACCGCCCTTTCGGATCATAGTGCGCAGGTCAGGTATGAACTGTTGGAATGATATTCACTGTCTCCATTTAAGATCCACTGCGGATTATAGCCGAACGCCGGACCGATTCTTTTTGCAAAATCTCGTTTTGAGACATGTTGTTCCGAAGCGATCTTGTTCAAGCGCGCATCCATTGTCATTTACGCACGACCTCTTTTCTATCTTGATGCTGCTTCAGTGTAGCAAAACGAAGAAGTTGCTTGCGGGACGAAATACCAAGTTTACTGTAGATATTCTTGTTGTGGTACTTCATCGTATTATCTGTGATGCCAATGATCACGGCGATCTCAGCAGCAGTTTTTCCCTCCAGATACAACTCATAAATGCGGTATTCCGTGGGTGTCAAAGTGGCAAGGTTGCAGATGAAAAATTCATAATCTTCCAAAACGATGTCTTTCTTCTGTTCATCGGACAACTGTTGAATTTGTTTTTGCGCCAGTTCATATTCCTCCAGCGCTTTTTCGTAGGCACGGCGTGTTTTTTCAGCTTCCAGTTCTGCTTTTGCCCTGGCATCCTCCAACACCTTCAGTTGCTGATCGTGATGCAAATCACGCGCTTCCAGATAGGCGAAAAGGTCATCGATTTCCCGAATGCGAAGCGTGCCGTCAGGCTCACCGTTGGATTTGACCGCATCGAACTTTCTCAGGATCGGAGCAACATATTTTTTGCTCATAATCATACAGCACACGAAGGCAAAAAGAACAACAATTGCGATGATGCCAATTGTCCGAAGCTGTCCTTGCATAACCATATCATTATATAGCACTTCAGGAATCATCAGCGTTGCCGTAAACATATCGCCGCCCAATTCAATCGTCCGGGTTGCGCCGATACATGTTTCGGAATCAAATATAAAATTCGTGACACCGCAAGAATTGCTCATTCGGAACGGCGCATCATTGCTGATTCGATAGCGGCTGGAGCTGAACTGGCCTGAGTAGCAGCCGTTTTGCTGATCCAGTAATCCGAAAACAAAGTGACTGCTTTTGCCTTCGCTCACATTTTGAGACAATTGAAAGAACAGATTGCTGATCTCAAAACCACAAACGCCAATAATGCCATCTCTGGTGTCTCGAATCGGCACATAAATATACCGGGCTTGTTCCCAGGTTTCGGAAATATCAATGACTGGGCTCAGCACATAGTACCGACCGTCGTCAAATTCCGCATTGCAGGATTCAAAGAATTCGGTCCGCATCTCATTCTTCCAACCACTGTGAAACGTCAGGTTTGCCGCTTTGCCGGTGGTGTGGGAACCTCTGTAAAGGGTAATTTCGTTGTTAACCGTGCTTTCCGAGGAAAGGTTGACGTATTTGAGATAAATACCGTTAAAGAAAGGCATTTCACTGTTGCTGTTCACAGTGGTGTCCAGGATATAAAAGGCACCGCTGGAAGGAGCAAGCTGCATATGCAGATAAACAGTGCTGTATAACCGCACTTGCAGTTCTGTCAGCGCCTCGGCATTATTTTTCAAATCCTTGAATGTCAGATTGTTTTGCGTCAAATAGTCATGGATCTCAGATTCCATTTGCTCAGAGAACGAAATGGCATAAGCTGCGATCTTATTGTAATCTTTGGTGATACGATCCGCATATGCCGATAACTGCGTATCCAGATCATCCAGGATCTGCGATTTGGTAGGGTTCATGACACCAAAAATGCTCAGTAGCAGCAAAACCAGTGACAGCACCATAGCGACCGTAGAGATAATATAGGTAATAAATCTTCTGCGTAAGGAAATGCCCTCGGATTTCACTTGTTTTAGAAGACTACCGAATCTGCTGAGGCGAATCAATTTCATAGATGTTGCCTCCTTCTCAATTCGACAGTTCCTTCACCTGATCGAGAGAGGAACGAATCAATTCGTCCAATACTGCATTAGGGTCTTCGCCCGCGGCAACACGGATCGTATATTGGTTGTGCGCTGCCTGCAGTACTTCTTTTACATTGGTCTCGAACCCAAGCTGGATGTTGGATGCGCCCTTATAAAGCGGCTGCGCATAGAAGGTATAGTCCTTCATCATGGTGTCCACAGCCTGATACAGACTGTGATACTTTTCATTTTTCACAATGTTGATATCTGCAAACAAGGAATGAAACGCAGCATCCGTTACAGGGAGGTAACCGGACTGGGTCACGAAATTTAGGTTCCGTTCTTTTTCGGTCAGCCACTTTGCAAATATATATGCCGCAACATTCTTGCGCTCATCTTCGCTTCTCATGGCAAATAATCCGCCGCCACGGTATACAACGCCGGACACATCGTTGGTAAAGGTCGGATAAGGAAGCGCCAGCGTGGTGATGGTTTCCGTTGTGTTATCGGCGTAAACAACTTCGTCAGGCTGATACAACACATCAGCCGAAGAGCCTGTATTGGCGATGATCTCAACTGTTTTCCAACGAGAAGCGGCGTAACCATCCTCCAGGCAAATGCCGCCATAAATTGCAGCGCGGGCCAGGGGTGTCCAAATTGCTTCAAAGGCATCGTGATCCAAATTCAGTTGCCCGTTACGAATGAATTCTGCGTTATATGCCTTCATGCCTACCAGCGCATAATTGTAGAAGTCATTGAGCTGCATGAAGTTTTGGCCACCAGACCAATCGTAGTAGGCCATGGCCACTTCGAAAACACCTGCAAAGGTGCGAAGCTGATCCATGGAAATCTGATTTTCAGCAGCAAACCGGTCAAACAGCGTTTTGTTGAGGTAAAAAGCTTCGCAGGATTTTGCAATGGGCAACATCAGAAGCTCCTCGTCAAAGTATCCTTCCGAAAGGAAGGAGCCGGTAAACGCAGATAGTTCTGTTGAAGAAAAATAATCGCTCCAAGCCAGCAATTTGTCCTTGCCAACGATTTCCACAACGCGGGGATAGGCCGTAAACAGGTCCGGCATTTTCTCAGCGCCAGGCTCTCCATTGGCGGAGGCAGCCAATGCTTTGTCGATTGCAGAGGAACTGGTGACAGATACCACATTGATCGTGATGCCATGCTCCTTGCCTACCGTTTTATTAAATACATCTACGGCGTCGTTCAGCGGAGATTTTGTCTGGCTTCCGTAGACATGCCACATAGTCAGTGTAACTGGATTTTTTGCGCTCGGTTTGTCTTGCTCTGCACACCCGGCAAAGCAGGTGACAAAAAGAAGAGCGCTTAAGATGATAGCAGTGATTTTTTTCATAATTCTATCCCCTTCCTGTGTGGGTATCCTTCCCAAATTCCCACCCTTTTTTGAAAAGTATCGTGCTACCTACCCTTTTAGGTCTGTTTGGGTGGGGTAAAACACTGTGGAAATCCTTATAATGACACTTGCAAGAGTATCAAAGGAGGGTATAGTTCTTGCCTTTTCCGAAAGTATATGGGGCACCCTTTTTCTATAGGAACTATGTTCCTATAGAAAGAACTCTGTCTACGCGCCAACGAAACACAGAGTCCACCCCAATTCATACGGAGTTATTTTACCATACAATCTTGATTCAGTCAATGCCGCGTCAACGTCTTTGACGGTTGCGTGGCATTTGGCATCACCACTTTGATCACCGGATGTTTTAAGGAGGTTGGCAGTTTTATGACCCTAACAAAAAATCAACTGATCATTCTCATCGTCGTTCTTGCGGTCCTCTTTACCGGCACCGCTGCTACGACCATATGGGCAGTTTTTTTCCGCAACCAGGGAAGTGTACCGATTACGCCTGACTATCCCCCACAAGGTACGGAACAGAATCAAAAACCGCTGGAGGGGGATGAAAGTGAAAAAATAGAAAGTTCAGAGGGCGGCGGCGCCATCAATGTGACCTACAACACGGAGGTAAGGGTGGTTCTGTCTAAAAACAAAGTGACCCTTCTGTACGCCAACCCTCAGGCCTCTAACCAGAATGTAGCAATCTATATTATGATCGGCGATCTGATTATTGCCAAATCCGATTTGATCACCCCCGGCCACGGCGTGGATACGCTGGTTTTGGATGAATATGCCAAGCAGCGGCTGATGGTGGGTGGCTATGACGGTGAGTTGGTTGTCAGGGCCTACGATCCCGAAACAGGTGAAAAAGCTATGATCGATGCCAAAGGCAAGGTCAAGATCACCGTGGTGGAATAACCCAGTCATTTAGCCGAAAGGCAATGCATTTTATAAACCATTTTGAAAGGAGAACTCCCAATGAAAAAGGTACTTTCTCTCGCGCTCATCCTCGTTTTGATGACGAGCCTCTGCATCACCGTATTGGCGGCAGAGTCTGTCGATTCCAATAACGGCAGTGCAAGCATCGACATTTCCGCCACCTACAAAGAGGGCTCCACCGCCGAGGATGTGATCTCCGTTGACATCGCCTGGGGCGCCATGACCTTTGAGTACGCCGAAGGCGCAGAGGGCGAATGGGACCCCGACACGCATGCGTATGTGGGTGCTGTGGAAAGCGGCTGGACCGCCAGCGGAAATGAAATCACCATCACCAATCATTCCAATGTAGGCGTAAAGGCAACCTTCACCTATGCCGAGGAAGTGGACACGGTTACCGGTACTTTCTCCAACGGCGGTCAGTTATCCCTGGCCACCGCAGTGGGCACCGCAAGAGATGCTGCGCCTTCCGGCTCTGTTGCATTGACTTTGGGCGGCCACCTGACTGCTGAAACCGCTGGCAAGGTCGGCATGGTAACTGTGACCATTACAAAGCAGTAAGATAATTTCAAAGAAAGGAACTACCCGCTATGAAAAAATTGTGTACGCTTTTCCTTGCGATCATAATGATTGCAACCCTGGCGCTTCCCGTCTTTGCGGAGGAATCCGTTGATGCCAACGGTGGTTCGGCAAACGTTAATGTCAACGGCGTCATTCAGTATACGGGCAGCAGCGAGACCCAGATCATTTCCGTTGATGTGGCTTGGGAGAATATGACCTTCACCTATGTGGAGGGCGTTCATTTTGGTTGGAATCCCGAGACCCATGAGTATGCCGGTGCCTACGAAGGCTATTGGGAGAACGATCGCGCCGACATCACCGTAACCAACCACTCCAATACCGAAGTCAATGCCACCCTTTCCTTTGAGAGTGGGGTTGACACCGTGAGCGGCGCATTCACCGAAGGCAGCGGCACCATGGACGACGGCGTTCTGGAGCTTGCTTCCGCTGTGGATACGGAGGTTGAAGAAGCCCCCACTGCCACCGCTACCTTTAACATCAGCGGCAGCATCAGCGCAAGCGCAGACGTTATCGGTGAGATTACCGTTCTTATTGAATCGGCGTATTATGTCCCCGAGCCTGAGATTACGGCTTTCGGCTTTGAGGAAACCAATTACCTTCAGGTCGACATTGGCCGTTTGGGCAGGATCACATACACCGCCACCATCCCCGGAAATATGCCGGATTCGCTCAAGGTCAAGCCCCCTGTCATCCTGGCTGGTGAAAATATGAATTATGCAACCGGCGACGATTGTCAGATCGCGTTGCTCACTTCGAGCGGACTCGCAGTAACCTCCTGCGTTGTCAATACCGAAAGCCTTACCTATGACTTTGAGAAGGGCTGCTGGACCACAAAGAACTTGGAACTGCCTAAAACCGCAGGTACATACAAACTGGCTTATTCCAACGACGGCGGTGAGACCTGGACCCAAATCGGACACGTATTGACAATTGAAATTTCCGCCACCTGATTCGGTCTGTTGAATTCATAGAAAGGAACTGCATATTATGAAGAAACTTTTTGCGTTTTTTCTTGCGGTCTTCATGATCGCGTCAATGTCGGTCACCGTTTTTGCGGAAGCGAATGTTGGTGAGCACGGCGAATCTGCCACCATCGTCGTTGGCGGTGACTTCCAGCAAACGGGTGCCATTTATAAGACCATCTCGGTTGATATCGAGTGGGAGGATATGACCTTTGCTTATATCAAGACATCCTCCGGCGAATGGGATCCCGGCAGCCACGAATATGTGGGTGGTGTGGAAGGTGAATGGACGGATGAGACTCGCACCATCACCATCACCAACCATTCGGATACAGAACTCACAGCCACCCTTTTCTTTGAGCAGCTGGTTGACATCACGGGTGTATTTCGCTCGACAGGTGAAATGTCCAGCCTTCTGGAGCTGGACAGCGCGGTCGGTACTTCTCGTGACGAAGCACCCTCCGTTTCTGAGGAATTCGGTATCATCGGAGGTGAGCCTCTGGAAGAAAACACCTCGATCGGCATGATCACCGTTCATATTGAAGCTCCCGAGGGTACCGTTACCGAAGGCCCGATGATTACGGCTGCTTCTCTCTCCGGCGATGAAGACACGGTGGAGGATCTCGGTTCCGGACGCTATAGGGTTGTTTACACCAATACATGGTCTGATAACGAGGTAGGAGTAACCCTGTCGGGTGCGAATCTGGATATGATGGAGGGACAGGAAAACTACTATATTGGCTTCCTGACCTCCGATGGAGAAGTTCATCATTCTGAAAGCTTAAGTGATTTCGTCTACAACGAGGCCGAGGACTGTCTGACGGGCAATGTTGCGTTTACATTCTGTGACGAGGACCTGATCGTTGCATATTCCGCCGATGAAGGCGCAACATGGACAAGACTTTCCCAGCGTGTTGAGTGTTACATGGATGTTACCATCACCGGCGTAGGTCTCACCGGTAACAAGGTAACGTTTGATGAAGACACCACAACGTATAGGATCCGGTATAATGCTGCCAAACATAATACAACATTGGAGTTCTATGCCTACGGCTCCTATATTCAATACATACCTAAGACCGTCACTGTTGCATTGAAGAAATCCGATGGGACAATTGTAGACCAGGTACGTTTGTGGGCCGCTCATTATGATAGTGGCGCCTTGTGCGACAAGATTTACCACCCGAACGTCGTCGAGGATGAAACGCTTTCCCTTGTGTACTATTACGACGGCAAGTGGGTCGATACGGGCAAGAAGGTCGTTTACGAAGTTTATTATTCTATTTCCGACTATAGCTAATTGATCTGCGAAAGCATGAAATCCCCGCGGAGGGGCTGATCTCAGCCCCACCGCCCAAACCGTATTTCATATGGGCGCACCAAAAGAGTTTGATGCCTCCATATGAGATACCGTTTACGGAGGAATATGGTTATGAGTAAAAAACGAAAGAAAGTACAAGCGGAAAAGCTGAATTTTACGCCTGTTTATGTTCTTGGTATACTGGCAGCTGTCGCGGTGATCGTAATGGTAGTGGTACTTTCCGTGATGAACGCACCGAAGCAAGGCGAGTTCATACCTCCTCCCTTTGAGGATGCGGCAATGCAGGGCATCCCCGATGTGCCTGAGGAACTTCAGTATTCCTCACCCTATCGGGATGGAATGGCGTACCGATTTTCTGTGTGCGCAAATGTGAAGATGGACGGCAGCAAGGCGGTCGTTTATTTTACGAATGCAGAAGAAAACAGTGTATATTTGAAACTGCGCGTGCTGGACGAGGAAGGAAACATTCTTGGAGAAACGGGGCTTCTGAAGCCCGGTGAATATGTGAAGGGCGTGGAGCTTGACAAGGATCCTTCTGCCGAAACCACGATCAGCTTGAAAATTATGAGTTATGAGCCTGATACCTACATGAGCGAAGGTTCCGTGATATTGAAAACAGAGATCGGAGAATGAAGCGAAAATACAAACAATAAGTACGGTCAATATGAAATTCACCCCTCTGCCAATTGGCAGAAGGGTGAATTTTTAGTCAGGTGTCTAATAGTCGGTAACCGCTTTAAGGTATACTTCGGGATCACCGTTCAAAATAAGTCGGCATACTCCAAAGAAGTATAATCAAGCTCTGACCGATGATACATATTAACGACAACTTCATCCTCGACGACGATGTGTCTATCGTAATCACGCTGCAATCTGTGAATTTTAGTTCCACACAGAAATTATCGAAGTTATATTTGCAGGAAATCAGCTTTTTCATAGGAGTTACCTCCCAAATTGTATTGCATATCTCTTGCATAGAGTAGTAACGATTTTCAATCTTTAACATATCAAAACCTCTATTATTGATAATGATTTTGTAATGCGTATATTAATACTAATACCGCAACTTATAAAGTACTGTCGCATAATGTATGATTATATATTGTTAGCGCCGGGCGAGAACCGCCATTACGAGCCGGGCGGAAATCGCCAATCGTAGTCAAATAGAAAAAGCCATTACTTTTTCTTTCGAATCCTTTATACTGGAAAGTGCCAACAACCCAGGAAAGGAGCTACAT
>JAZNIG010000035.1:0-3564 GCA_045577355.1 Faecousia sp.
CAGTACCAACTTCTAAAAGCCTTCCCTCATGGAAAAACAGCACTTCATCCGCGATCCGCCGCGCCTGCTGCAAACTATGCGTAACCAGCACCAAAGCGCAGCCGGTCTTTTTTACATATTCCACGATTATTTTTTCAGCCAACAAAGACGTTTCCATATCCATAGCGGCAGTCGGTTCATCCAGAATGACCAGATCATATTGTTTCATCATGAGCCGTGCCAAAGCCATCCGGGCGGTTTCACCGCCTGAGAGACGATCTGCCCGTTTGCTAGCCAGATGACAAATCTGAACTGCGTCCATTAGGGCGTTGGCGCGGGTTATATCATTACCATTCAAGAGAAGATTTGCTTTTGTGCTCATACGGAAGGCGTAATTTTTTTGGGGCATATATCCGATTGCACCACCGCTGAACAGCCGTTCTCTCTTGTCCGGGCGCAAGATCCCTGCAAGGATCTTGGCGAAGGTGGATTTTCCGCTGCCGTTTGCTCCGACGATGGCATAGATCCTTCCATGCTGCAATTCAATTCCGGAAAAATCCAGAACGCATCGACCTTCATAGGTCTTGGAAAAAGGAGAAATCTTCATCGACTCAACCTCCTTTGCAGCAGGGAAATTACAATATTGACAATCAGTGAAAGGCTCAGCAGAATAATCCCTAACGCCACGCCCAAGGAGAAATTGCCACGGTTCGTATACTGCATAATAGCCGTGGTCATGACATTGGTTTTCCAGCTAATTGCCCCGCCAACCATGGACACCGCTCCCACCTCAGCAATAGAACGGGAGAAAGCCAGTAAATAGGCGGAGATGATCGGGTAGATACATTCGCTGCACAGAAGCAGGAAGGTTTTTGTGCCGCTCAGCCCAAGGCCTTTTGCCGTTTCCCGAACAGCCGGAGCAACGCCGGCCACATAGGTTTCCATATTGCCTACCACAATCGGTGTGATCAGCACGACCTGCGCCATAATCATGATATCTACCGTAAACAATAGCCGCAGATGCCGGAATGGTCCGACACCGGAAAACAGCATATAGAATAGCAAACCGCAAACAACCGGCGGCATACCCATCAGAGTCCGGTTGGCAACCAGCAGCACATTTCTTCCGGGGAATCTGCAAGATCCCAACCAAATGCCGATGGGCAGACCAATCAAAAGGGCAATAATAGAGCTTTGAAGACTCATTTGCGCAGTGACACTTAAGATGTCCAGCAATTCCGCATCCATGGACGCAATCAGCTCAATTGCTTTCATCAAGGCTGTTTTCATGTGTGCTGCTCCTTTCTTTAGAAAATCCCGTAGGAGAGAACTCCCACGGGATTATTTTACTTTATAATTGTTGGAAAATCAATCCATAACACCTTTGTTTGCTACAAAGGTCAGGAAGGTAGCCTTATCGGTCAGGATATAGGCATCCATTTCTTCAGCCATAACCAGGCATGCGCCCATGCCGGTGTTGGCGGAAATGTACCACTCGGTATAATTCTTGAAAGAATCAGCTTCCTTGGTGATGCCCAGGGACTCGGGCCACAGAGCCAGTTCCTTGGTGTGGGTGCCGGAGCCGTCACCCCGGGAAATAAACTTATGCTTGCCGTCAGCAATCGCCTTGAAAGCATCCAGAACGGAAGCGGCAGCCTTGACACCGGCGGGGTCAGCAGAAGGACCGCACAGGACGAAGTAGTTGTAGATAAAGGAAACGCGCTCAGCGCTGAAACCTTCCACCACACGGCCAAAACCGTCGTTTACAAAGGTCTCTTCCTGGCTCTTGGAGTGGACCAGGATCAGGTCGGCATTACCTGCCTTAGCGGCAGCAATGGCCTTACCGGTACCTGCAGACTGGACCTCTACCTTGTAGCCGTAAGCAGTCTCGAAAGCGGGCAGCAGGTAGCCCAGCAGGCCGGAGTCCTTCACGGAAGTAGTGGTAGACAGACGGATTGTCTTGGTTTCTTCAGTAGCCTTGGCAATCTCGCCGGTATACTTGGGAGCATTCTCCAGCACATAGAACAGGTACTCGCCGTACTCCTTGTAGCCGTATTCGCCGGCCTTCTTCAGAGCCTCTTCACTCAGCAGCCACTGAATCAAAGCATTGGCACCGGCGGTGTTCACATAGACGCCGGATACTGCTTTGCCGTCAGCATCCACAAAGGGAGCTTCGGGATTGACAGCGATGGCAGAATAGGTGTTGAGCATCTTGTCGTCGGCTTCCTTCAGGATCACGGTGTCAACGGCAGGAGTCTCATCCTTCGGTTTGGTTGTGCACGCGGTCAGACCCATAATCATAACCAGTGCGAGCAGCAAGGAAATCAGTTTTTTCATATTGTTCCTCCAAAAAAGATAATAAAAAAACGAACCATCCCAAATGCAAAAGGATATACTTTCCGTATTACCATTTTGCTTTCGGGAAGAGGCTCGTCCACCGCTCCACAAAGGCTATGTACCCTCACAATTTGGGGGTTCATTTTTTACCAAAAAATTATAGCACAAAAGAAAAGAAAAATCAACAGTTTTTCTTTTCTTTTGTGAAAATATGCGGTATAATAACTGCATAGCAGTTATTATACCAATTTATCGCCATTTTCCTCCCCGGCTTCGCCGGAAACCGGAAAATATGGCTATGATACCATTTCGCTTGCGCTACATGGTATCATAAAGAAAAGGCACAGTCAGGTGCCAATCTGTTTTTCAAGTTGGAGGTTTTCATAATGAAAAAAGAAATTCCTTCCATTGACGCATGGCTGGCAGAAGCCAAAGCCCATGAATCTGCGCCGAAAATCGGCATGTATCTGACCCATAACGGCACTGTCCGCCAGACTGCCAAGGCAAAAGTCCGTTACGGTGCAGAGGACGCCAAGGAAGTAACCGGCATGGTCTTTTCCTATGACCAGGAAAAGGTCGATTCCGTCATTTCCGACACCTACAAAATGGGGGGTATTTACTATATCAAGGTCTGGCTGAATGAAGGTCAACTCAAAATGGGCGACGACATTATGTATGTACTCATTGGTGGTGATATTCGTCCCAGAGTTGTGGATGCGCTGCAATATTTGATAGGCCGCATCAAGAATGAGTGCGTTACAGAAACAGAACTAAACTGAAACAAAACTGGACCTGTTGCAAAAATACGCAACAGGTCCATATTTTTATTTGGCGCAGTCTGCGCTGCCTTCAGAGTAAAGCATATCCAGTCCGTGAGAAACAGGATCGATAACCGCCAGAATGTTTTCCTGGCTTGCCTTTTTGCTGCCGGGAAGGTTGATGATCAGGCTGCGGCCGCGGATACCTGCGCCAGATCTGGACAGGCAACCCTTCGGCGTGATCCGCATAGACGCTACCCGCATCGCTTCGGGGATACCGGGCGTGGGGCGTTCCACTACCTCCATAGTAGCTTCCGGTGTAATATCCCGGGGCGAAAAGCCTGTGCCGCCTGTGGTCAACACCAGTGCAATATGCATTTCGTCGGCACATTTGATAAGCTCGGACTTAATCATCTCCCGGTCATCGGGAATGATTTGCGTATAAGTGACATCGAAGCCTTTATCCTTCAAAATCTCCACCAGATTCGGA
>JAZNIG010000036.1:0-46501 GCA_045577355.1 Faecousia sp.
AAAAACAAGGAAAACAGCCGTTTTAAAGGACTGTTTGTGGCTGGGATTAACAGCCGCGGTTGGTTTTACCAAATATTTACCAAAATTGCTTGAGAAAGTGCTGTCTTTGGACGGCACTTTCTTTTTGCTTTATGGCACAAAAATCCACCGGCGGCAGGGGCCGTCGAGGGAAGATGTCAATCGATAAGGTCCTCAACTTCGCAGCCGAGGGCTTTGGACAAGCTGATAACCACACTGACCTGGGCTTTGCTCAGGTCATTTTGTTTTTGCTCATAAAGCTGCACCATACGCAGGGCGACACCGGATGCATCGCTCAGCTGCTGCTGCGTAAAGCCACGAGCTTTCCGGATGGTGTGCAGCTTAGATTTCCGGGACTCTTTGTTTCTGCGAATAATGGCATCTGCAGATTCCACGAATTTAGAATTGTCAGCCTCGTGGTGGATATACATACTGAAAACGGTGGAGAGGTTCAGCCCATCCGCAACGATGTCTTCGAATCGTCTGCCGCTCTGCCACTGATAGTAGGCGAAAATCCAGCCAGCCCAATATTCCCGTCCCTTGAAATCCGGGTGGGAAGGAGCAATACCGGGGAGGGCAATGTTGGTTGCCTTTAGAACCGCTTCTGCCAATTCAAAGCCGGACATGCCGGTAATGTATTTGGGATTCCCTTTTTCGAACTTGGATGCAACGCCGGAAGAAATAAACCAGCCGAAGAATTCGTCCGGGTCATAGCCACAATCGCACACAGCATACTCGACCATATCGCCGAGGTTCTGCATAGCATCATCCAAGTACGACTCGTTGTAAGCGCTCATCATCGTTTTTCCACCCCTGTCTGATGATATCAAGAATATAAGTTTCGGTCAGGATAGAGCCGCGACCCTTTTCCTTCTGGAATTCATCCCGGGCAGCGGTATCACGAGCCAGCTTCTTGGGATAGTAAATCTCTTTAGGCGCAGCAATTGCTTCCTCGAAAGAAATGGCGTCAAAAGCCCTCTGAGACACAGCTACTACCTGCTCGCCCAGCTTGCCCAGCACCATAGCACGCTCCAACTGGGAGAGGGAAATGGTGTTGTTCAAAAATGCAGATGCAAAGGAAAAATACGAATCGTCTGCCCGGTAACCTTTAATGACATCGTAGCTCTTATAGTCGATGCCAAAGTTTTTGAAGATGTAGTCCCGCGCCTGCCGAGCCACATCACCGCCGATGCGGAACTTTCTGTTTTCCAGCAGAATGGCGAGCCAGTTGAGAATGTTGTAGTCACCACCGGTCAGACTCAAAACCGTCAGGTCAGACATATCCAGCGTGTATTTATTTGCGTAGCCGTCCGTTTCAGCGGAGCAAGCCCACTCCTTTGCCAGGTCCAGCGTTTCCGTGCAGTAGAAACCCAGGCCATAGTCATTGTTGGGGTTGCCGACACCGAACTGCGGCTTTTCAATGATAACCGGCGAGCCATGATATACAGTTAGTTTGCTCATAGCAAATACCTCCTATTAGTATCGTTGCAACGATAGTTCTCTGCTTACCATCATTATATCGTTGCAACGATAGTTTGTCAATAGCGTTTAGAAAAAATCCCTCGACAGCAAACGCCATCGAGGGAAGTGGAATACTATTTGATTTCTTGCTCAAGTGCGTCAAACTCAGGTGTGCTGTAAAACTGACCCAGAGTAATCTCAAAAGCATCGCAAAGCTTTTTGATGGTGACGCTACCGGGATTTTGACTTTCACCGTTCAGAATGCTTTTTATGGTAGATTGCGGGACAGCCGCTAAATTGCTGAGTCCGTTGGGCGTGATGCCACGTTCTTTGCAAAGCTGGCGAATACGATATGCAATTGCTTCTGCTGTATTCATGTGCATCACCTCCGGTTGATTTATCACTAATATGATAACCGAAATAAAAGATGCACATTAGTGACTATTCACTAACTCGAAAAAATATGCTATAATGACGATATATCACTAATGGAGGAGTGTTTATGTCGGTATGTACCTTTTTCGGGCATAGTGAGTGCTATGGTCTGGATGCAGCAGTACTCCGGAACACTATTGAGGATTTAATCAAGCAAGGCACCACCGAATTCCTGGTGGGCAATCATGGGCAGTTTGATGGCATGGTGTTTTCCTGTCTGCAGGACCTCAGTAAAGAATATCTGGAGATTTCGTACTCCGTTGCGCTTGCGTACTTGCCAACACACAAGGAAGAGTATGATATCTATCATGGACACAGTTTCTATCCCGAGGGACAGGAGATTGGTCCCGCAAAATTCGCCATCGAACGACGCAATCGCTACTTGATAGATTCGGCAGATGTCTGTTTGTGCTATGTCAATCATACTTTTGGCGGCGCATACAAATTTGCCCGTATGGCAAAGAATCGCGGTTTGCAAGTTATCAACCTTGGTAGTGTGACCATAGAGGGGAATCCACGCAGGAGGGAGAAAAGATGAAAAGAATCTTGTGCACAAGCATCGTCCTCGTAATGCTGCTGACTGCCTGTTCCGCAGCGGCGCAGCAGGTGCCACCGAGTACAGAACCAAGCGGGAACTATACATACGGTATATATGAATTGGACTTTGATGTGGAACGACTGTCCGGCTGGCCCTTTGAGGGTTGGGACGTTGTCTATACACATAATGACGAAGTAATCGAAAGTGGGCATCAAGTGCTGCTGTCTGTGGAAGTGTTTACATTCTATTCCGTCCAGGTGGAAATGATTGAACGGGACAATCCAAAGAATTCCTTTACAGCGAGTTTCCCTGTCGCCATCTGCGATGGAGGCTCCGGAAAAACAGAGATAACCGTAACAGACAGCAATGGGAAAACCGCAACTTTCAAAGTGACCTGCGAGGTAACGCAGGTGGGCAAGCGATAATTTATACACAAGACATAAAAATACCCAGGCTGTGGCGCAGCCTGGCCTTTTGTATAAAGAAAACCACCAGCCCGGCTGGTGGTTCTAAAAAGCTTTAGCTATACCCAATCTCGCCGCAGCGAAAAGCCTCCCTCTGACGAGGGAGGTGGCACGGCATAAGCCGTGACGGAGGGAGAGAAACAAGACGAGAAAATTCTCTCCCCCAGTCTTTTGCTTCGCAAAATCCAGCCCCCTCGTCAGAAGGGGCCTTGGATGTGTGCGTAACCGCATCTGCGGTGGTAGGGCAGGAAGTGCAAGCGGAAGATAGTTCGATGAGCCTATAGGCTCGGCTGGTAAAATGCCCTAAGGGGGCTAGTGCAAACCACCGGCATGGCCGGTGGTTATGATTGCTTATTATAAGTACCACTTATATGCAAAAAATGACCGATAAGACAGGATATAAGATTTTTGCAAATTCAGATGCTATAATCAGAATTGCAAATCTGTTATTCGGAGGGAATGTTGCATGGAAGCCATTAAGACGGTGCATTTAACGAAAAGATATCAGGATATCATAGCGGTAGATGATTTGAATTTACAGGTTGAGCAGGGAGATTTGTTTTCCTTGCTGGGTGTGAACGGCGCAGGAAAAACAACCACCATCAAAATGCTGTCCTGTTTGACAAAGCCGACCGGCGGAGATGCTTTTCTGAATGGGAAAAGCATTTGCAAAGATCCTGCTGCTGTAAAGTCAATCATTGCCGTTTCGCCTCAGGAAACCGCGGTTGCACCCGGCTTGTCTGTTTGTGAGAATTTGGAATTGATGTGCGGTGTTTATGGATTTACAAAAGCTAAGCGTAACGCAAAAATTGCAGAACTAACCGCACTGTTGGGACTTAAGACTGTACGAAAGAAAAAAGCAGGAAAGCTATCTGGTGGGTGGCAGCGCAGATTGAGTATTGCCATGGCGTTGATCAGTGAACCGGAGATTCTGTTTCTGGATGAGCCTACACTGGGGTTAGATGTACTCGCCCGCAGTGACCTGTGGGATATGATACAGGCGCTCAAAGGAAAGGTTACGATTATTCTGACAACCCACTATATGGAAGAGGCCGAAGCACTATCTGACCGCATCGCAATTATGAAAGACGGTAAACTTCTTATCTGTGGCAGTGCCGATCAGATTAAGGAAGCAGCGGGAACTGACAATTTTGAGCAGGCCTTTATCCGTATCGTGAAGGGGGTAGCGAAATGAAAATGCTGACGCTTGCCAATAGGAATACAAAAGAAATATTGCGGGATCCCATCAATTTAGCCTTTGTATTTGGTTTTCCCCT
The DNA here is from genome assembly GCA_045577355.1 of Faecousia sp. Classification (GTDB taxonomy): domain Bacteria; phylum Bacillota; class Clostridia; order Oscillospirales; family Oscillospiraceae; genus Faecousia. The sequence goes on from JAZNIG010000036.1 coordinate 4,194, forward strand.
TGCTCTTATGATCTTGCTTAGCGCAATACAGGCCAATATCCCCGTGAAATTGTTTGAAATACAGCATTTAACGCCCGGCGTTACAGTTTTTGGACTGTCATTTATGACGCTGTTTTCAGCGACTATTATTGCTAAAGACAGGGGCAGTTCCTTCCTCCAGCGCTTATATACGACACCGCTGACCCCAATGGACTTCATTCTCGGTTATACGTTGCCTACCATACCCATTGCAGTTGGGCAAAGCATCGTTTGCTATCTTGCGGCGGTTCTTCTCGGACTTAATATTACGGTTCATATTTTATACGCTATCATGTCGATTATTCCCATTTCTGTTCTCTATATTGCATTAGGACTTCTTTGCGGAAGCGTATTCAACGATAAGCAGGTTGGAGGCGTCTGCGGTGCGTTGCTTACCAACCTTTCCGCATGGCTATCCGGTATTTGGTTTGATCTTGACCTTGTGGGAGGGATATTCAAAAAATTTTCTTACGCACTCCCATTTGTCCATGCGGTTGATATGCAGAAAGCCATCATTACAGGAGATTTTGCTGAAATCTTCTCCCATATATGGTGGGTGCTTGGATACGCTGTCATCCTATTGGCAGTTGCGGTATTGTTGTTTCTGCGACAGATGAGAAAGCAATAATTATTTGATCATCAGGACAGTAACATATAAATGTAAAAAGGTGAGGTGCTAAATAAGAAGAATTATTTTCAGAAGTTAAGATACACCACCAAGTGTTCCGGTTTTGCAGTGTAAACCGCAGCCCATGGTGGTGTGTTTTTGCGATTTTGCTTTGCGGCAGATTTGGAAGTATAAAACGATCAGGGGTCAAAGTGTTAGCGAAAGGTTTAATTTGCGTATTGCGTGGAGAAATATATTGTGCTCTAGCCAATAAGATGATAAAATAAAGAAAAGAAAGACTTTGAGTGTACAGCTAAGTGGAGTGCGGGCTGTATTGAGAAGCCGTGTGTCAATATTGCTGTAGTTCTGAAACAAGCAGAAAAATGAGGATCGTTATATGGCAAGAACATCTAGCAAGGAGAATAAAGGTTTTTACCAGATCTTATAGGGAGGGGTCTCTATGAAGTTGTACATAAAGCAAAAGGTGTTTTCGTGGGGTGATAAGTTCACCGTCAAGGATGATGCTGGCTGTGACCGCTATTATGTGGAAGGTGAAGTTTTCACTTTTGGCAAGAAGCTCCATGTGTACGATACAAGCGGTCGAGAGGTTGCTTTTATCAAGCAAGAGGTATGGAGTTGGATGCCCAGATACTATGTGTTCTGTGACGACCGGCAGGTGGCTGAGATCAAAAAGGCGTTTACATTTCTGTTCCCCAAATACAATATTGAAGGCTTGGGTTGGGAGGTAAACGGCAGCTTCATGGCGCATGACTACGAGATCACCAAGAATGGCTATCCTATTGTGTCTATCAGCAAAGAGTGGATGACTTGGGGTGACAGCTATGAGCTGAACATATCCAATCCCCAGGATGAAATCGTGGCTTTGGCTGTGGTACTGACCATCGACTGTGTTATGGCAGCACAGTCCTCTGCTGCAGCTTCCGCAAATAATTAACACCGATTAAAGGAGATACAGAAAATGAAAAAAGCAAGTAGTATTTTATGGGGCATCGTATTGATTGCCGCAGGTGTCATTTGGGCGCTGAATGAGTTTAACATTACAAACATAGATGCCTTTTTTGATGGTTGGTGGACACTGTTTATCATCGTTCCCTGTGGAATTGGCTTGTTTACAGAGCGTGAAAAGACCGGCAACATCATCGGCATTGTGATCGGTGTATTTTTGCTTCTGTGCTGTCAGGATATTCTCAGCTTCTCTATGCTGTGGAAACTGCTCATCCCTGCAATTATCGTGATCGTTGGTTTGAAGATGGTGCTTGCCGGATTGTTCGGCAACAAAGCCAATGAGATTATGAAGAGGCTGCGCCTGGAAGGCAAAGAACCGAAAGTCGGCTGTGCAATTTTCTCCGGCTGTGATCTAAACTATGACGGGGAAGTGTTCGAGGGCGCAGAGCTTACTGCCGTTTTCGGCGGTGTGGAATGTGACCTTCGGGGCGCCATTATCGAAAAGGACTGCGCCATTCAAGTATCCGCAATCTTTGGCGGGATCGACATTTTTGTTCCCGCGGGCATCAATGTAAAGGTCAGTTCCAACAGTATCTTTGGCGGTGTTTCCAACAAAACCGCAGTACATCAGAATGTACCCACACTCTATATCAGCGGTACTTGTATGTTTGGAGGCGTTGACATCAAATGACTACATTACAGAAAGTAATTAAATATCTGGCAATGGCATTTGCTATATTTTTGACCGTCACAATCATCGGCGGGATCCTCAGTGCAGCGGGGCTGTTTGGCGGTCTCCTTGCCGGGGATGCTGTGGTTGAAGATATAAAAACTTATTCCGTCACCTCTGAGATTCACAATCTCAACATCCGTATTAATGCAGCAGACCTCTATATCAAAGAGGGGGATGCGTTTTCGGTTGAGAGTAATTTGAAACATCTTAAGGTGGAGGAAAAAGGCGGCATTTTGACCATCGAAGGAACCAAAAGATTTGGCAGTACTTATAACGGTGCTGTGCTTACGATCTATGTACCTGCCGGAACGGTGTTTGATAACACAAACCTTGCCACAGGCGCAGGCAGATTGACCATTGAGAAGCTGTCTTCTGGAACACTGGATTTTGAGTTGGGCACCGGTGATGTTTCTATCAATTCCTTGATTGCCACAAAATCTGCGGATATCGAAGGCGGTGCAGGCCGTATTACCATCTCTAGTGGCGCACTCAAGGATCTGGATCTGGAAATGGGTGTGGGACAGCTGAATCTGACCTCTGCGCTGATCGGTGATTGCCAGCTGGATTTGGGTGTTGGCGAGTCCAACATTACGCTGATCGGCAGTAAAGAGGATTACAAACTGGATCTGGAAAAAGGTCTTGGTAATATCTCCGTTGACGGAAAGAATGTATCCGATTACGGCAGCAGTGGCAACGGAACGAACAGAGTCGAAATCAACGGCGGCATCGGCGCGATCAATGTAAAGTTTAAGGAGTCGTAAGCAAAATGATATTAGAACTCAGAAATATTGAAAAATCCTTTGGTGAGAAAAAAGTACTCACCGGGGTATCATTTAAAGCAGAAGGTGGAAAAGCCTTTGGTCTGCTGGGCAGAAACGGTGCTGGCAAGACGACTTCCATTCGCATTTTGATGGATGTGTTTCCTGCAAACAGCGGCGAAGTGCTGATTGACGGGCATCCCATCGACTACAATAAAATCGGTATCGGCTATCTTCCCGAAGAAAGAGGCCTGTACCCCAAGAAGACCATTATTGACCAGCTTACATATTTTGCTGAACTGAAGGGCATGAGCCACAAGGCAGCTGTAAAATCGGTTGATTATTGGATGGAGCGCCTTGGTATGATGGAGTACCGCAACAAACGGCTGGATACCCTCTCCAAGGGCAATCAGCAGAAGATCCAGCTGGTGACTGCACTGGCACACGACCCTGATATCGTTATACTAGATGAGCCGTTCTCTGGGTTAGACCCGGTGAATGCCATGCTCTTAAAGGATGTAGTCAAAGAACAGATCAGCAAGGGGAAGATCGTCCTGTTCTCCAGCCACCAGATGAGCTATATTGAAGAATTCTGTGACAGCATTGCCATTATCAACGCAGGCAAGGTTGTCCTCACCGGCGACCTCCATGACATCAAGCGGGACTATCCCCGCGACCGATTGGTTGTTCGCACGGAATACCCCGAGCAGATTCGCTCTGACTTTAGTTCTGCCTGCAAGGTGATGGAAAATGGCGCTCTGCTGATCCAACTCACTTCTCCGGAAGAGAAAAAGGCAGTTATGGCCCGTCTTGTTGAGCGTTACGACATTGACGAAGTGAAGGTACATGAGCCTTCTTTGAACGATATCTTCGTGGAATATGCGGGCGATACCGCTGCGGAGGGTTAAGCAATGAAACAATTTGGAAAGATTCTGGGGTTTGAGTTAAAGAACTATTTGAAGAACAAAGCCTTTGTAGGCGTGACGATCTTTTTGGTGGTTATTATCGCAGTGGTGATGTTCTTTCCTCGTATTACAAGCCTGTTTGAATCCGGTGACTCCGTGGATGTTACAGAGGACCTGCCTGTCATCTTGGTAAAGGCAGAAGACCCAGCCCAGGCAGAAATGGTACAGCAAACCTTCGCTGCGGCATTTATCGACTATGATGTGCAGGTAACCAATGAGGATCCCTCTTACATCAAGGATCAGATCACCTCCGGCAATGCGGAAGGTGCCTTCGTAATGACCGGACCTACAGCTTATACCTACTATGTCAATAACCTCTCTATGTACGATGCAAATGAGGCGATTGCCAATGAGGTACTGCAGAAAATCTACCAGATGAACGCTATGATGAATAGCGGTATGTCTGCAGAGCAGGCAGACGAGGTGATGAACATCCAGATCTCCAGCCAAGTAGAAATGCTGGGCAAGAATCAGATACAGAACTTCTTCTACACCTACATTATGATCTTTGCTTTGTATATGGTCATTCTTCTGTACGGTCAGATGGTGGCTATGAACGTGGCCACAGAAAAGAGTTCTCGTGCTATGGAGGTGCTGATCACCAGCGCAAAGCCTACCAGTATGATGTTTGGCAAGGTCCTGGCATCCTGTATTGCAGGCCTTATGCAGTTAGTTGCCATTTTTGGTTCTGCAGTGCTGTTTTTCAACATCAATAAGGATTACTGGGGAGGTAACGAAATCATAGATTCCATCTTTAATATCCCGCCGGAACTGTTTGGCTATATGCTGGTGTTCTTCCTGTTGGGCTTCCTGATCTATGCGTTCCTGTACGGTGCAATCGCATCCACCGTTTCCAAACTGGAGGATATCAACACCGCTGTCCAGCCGGTGACCTTCCTGTTCCTGTTCGGCTTTATGGTGGTCATCTTCTCTATGACAAGCGGCGCTGTTGATAATGTTCTGATGAAGATTTGCTCTTATATTCCGTTCACTTCCCCTATGGCAATGTTTACCCGCATTGCGATGAGTACAGTGCCTTGGTATGAGATCGCAACTTCTATTGCCATTCTGGCCGGAACAACTGTCGGCATTGGTTTTCTCGCAGCGAAGATCTACCGCACGGGTGTGTTGCTGTATGGTACTGCACCCAAGATCGGCGCTATCATCAAGGCGGTTTGGAGAGCGTAACAAAACGAGCCTCGGAGATATCTTAGAGAAGGTGGAGGTGTAATAATGACTTACGACAACAACTTGCAGCAACTACAGCAAAAGGTTGCGTTTAAAAAGCAGCTTGAGGCAAAGCTGAAAGATCTCCGGGATCAGCGGAGGGTCTATGACAAAAGAGTGATCGAACTCCGTGTCGTCTATAACAGCGAGCAGGAAGATGTGGAGAAGCTGGAGGGTAAAAGCCTTGCCAACTACTTTTATCAGGTTATCGGTAAGCTGGATGACAAACTCACCGAAGAGCGTAAGGAAGCCGCAGCCGCCAGAGTCAAGCTGGATGCAGCCGAGCGGGAATTGGCTGTTGTGGATTGTGAGATTCAAGATATCCACTCTCAGATCAGTGACCTGTACGGCTGTGAGAATACCTATACTTCTGCCTTGCAGAAGAAACGCGCAGAGGTGAAGGAATCCGGAACTCCGGCCGGTGCAGAGATTCTGGAACTGGAAGAAAAGATTGCTTTCCTTGAAAGCCAAAAGCGAGAGATCCGTGAGGCACAGTCTGCCGGCCAGAACGCTCTGCATGCAGCAGAAGAGGTACTCTCCGAATTGAAAACTGCGCAGGATTGGAACACCTGGGATATCATCAGCGGCGATGGCATCATCACCCACATGGCAAAGCACGGGCACTTAGACGATGCCCAGACCAATGTTATGGCCCTGCAGGGAATGCTCCGTAAATTCAAGACGGAACTGGCAGATATCAATATTCAGGCCAATATGCAGGTCAATGTGGATGGATTCCTCCGGTTTGCCGATTACTTCTTTGACGGGCTGTTCGCAGACTGGGCGGTTGGTGACCGAATCAGAGAGTCTCAGTCCTCCGTTATGTCCGTTCGTTACAAGATCGAGCAGGCAATGAACAAGCTAAACAGCATGGATCAAGCAACTGACAAGCAAATTGCAGCACTGAAGACTAAGATCGAGGAACTGGTTATCCATTCATAAGAAAAGTGCGTCGGGTTAAACTGACGCACTTTTTTGCTTCATTAGAATTTGGATACTGCTTCTTTTCTACGGATCGGCAGCTCCTTGTTTTGGATCCAGTAGATCAACATAAAGAGCAAGTATGCCCCAAGGCAGACAGCAAAAATATAGATCGGGGTGTTGATATACCAGCCAAACCACTCAGAGAATTGCTTAAAAACAACAATTGGGGAATTGCCCGGGCCGACGAAAAACATATTCATGTGTTCGTCCAGCACAAACTGTACAAAACAGTTAAGCATAAGCGCGATTGCGCACATTGTAATAAAGGTCCAGGTCGCTCCGGTATAATCCGACTGCCGGTTGCCGCCCCGCTTGGAGAAGCAGATCAATAAGCCGATAAATACAAGAAGCATATGCCAGACCAAGGCGTGGATGGTTAAAAACCAATGATCCAGCAGCAAGCCGGAGGGTTCTGTAAAGGAAATGGCACCGCCAAGGAGGTTATAAAGCACCATAAAGCTGTACATTCCCCGCTGCAGCTTGCCCGGCTTCAGCCATGGGGCAATTAAACAGAAATACATGGGGACGCTGCAGAGCTGAAAGGGAAAATCCCCCCAGGAATAGCGATTATCCTGCATCACAAAGAAATAAAATAGCTGCTTAAAGACTTCTGAAACGGTAAGCACAAATCCGATTGTGAATAAGATCCAGCGAAACTTCTTGTCGCTGACATTGCGCAGAGACCATGCCAAAAAACCGCATACAGCAAAACCGATTAGGGTATACAGGATATGAAACGCGCCATAGGACGGAAATGGCTCCATAGGCCAGGAGATGGATTCAAAAAATGTGTCCAAAACTTCCAACATGTTTCTTTACTCCTTTTCGTTGTGTTCAGGCTCCGGTTGAATAGTAACACATAATTTGTCGAAATACAATACATTTCCAGGAATTCGGTTGATTCCTGGGCGGTGGTTTATTGTTGTTTTAAACAGGTGGATAGAGCAGAAATAGGGACTGTTCCAAACATCAAATTTTAGTTTGTCGCTTTTCTTGCATTACGCGTTGTAGGGGAGGGTCAAGACCCTCCCCTACAGTATGCGTTACCATAACAGAGCGATCAATACAAATATACAGATCAGGGGATGGGGGAGCTTCCTTCTGGAATCAGAATTTGACATTTTCTTTACACTGTAGTATGATGAAAAAACTTTCCCGGGCAACCGGGAAGATGTTATGTAAACGAAAGAGATGAGGCAGGTTGAACATAAAGGACTATATAGCGGGCATGAAAGCCGGTATGCCTGTTTGTGTGGGGTATTTCTCCGTTAGCTTTGGCTTTGGCGCAATGGCCGTGGCACAGGGCTTGCGGGTGTGGCACGCGGTGCTGATTTCTGCCACCAATTTGACCAGTGCCGGTCAATTTGCGGGGCTGACGGTGATCGCTTCCGGTGCGGCAATTCTGGAGATGATCCTGACCCAATTGGTGATCAACAGCCGTTACGCCCTGATGAGTCTTGCATTGGGACAGCGGTTAGGGCCGCAGGTAGGGACTGGGAAACGGCTGATTGCGGCCTTTTTCAATACAGACGAAATTTTCGCGTTGGGAATGGCAAGGCGTGAGAAGCTCAGTGTGAGCTTCTTCACCGGGGCCGGAACGGTAGCTGCATTCGGTTGGACCGGCGGAACAGCGATGGGGGCCTTTGCAGGATCTGTACTCCCTCTTTCCGTGCGGGCAGCACTCGGCGTGATGCTTTACGGTATGTTTATCGCTGTCGTAGTGCCCCAAGCCCGCAAAGAGAAGCCCTTGCGACTGAGCATGCTGCTGGCGCTGGTGTTTAGCTGCCTGTTTGCCTGGGTGCCGGCACTGGGCAGCGTATCAGCAGGTCTTGCTATCGTGATCTGCACTGTCGCGGCCGCGGCGATCTGTGCATTGGTGTGTCCTGTGGAACAGGAGGCAACCCTATGAATATTTACCTGTATATTCTGGTGATGGCAGCCACAACCTATTTGATAAGGGCTGTACCGCTGACGCTGTTGAAAAAGCCAATCCGCAACCGGTTTCTGCGTTCCTTTCTCCATTATGTACCCACTGCCTGCCTGACGGCGATGACATTTCCAGCAATTCTCTATGCCACAGACCACGTGATCAGCGGTGTGGCTGGCCTTGCTGTGGGTGTCCTGCTTGCGCTTAAGAATAAAAGCCTGATTGTAGTTGCGTTGGCATGCAGTGCAGCGGTGTTTATTGCAGAGCGGTTAATTGGGCTTTTGTAAAGGGGTGCAGTCCGGATGGGACACTTTCGCCCCCGCTTCGTCAGGTAAAGGCAATGAGAAGATAGGGGCGGCTACGATTAGCTAAATCGGCGGTATTCTTTGCCGGGGGCAGGGGTGATCCCTTTGGATCGCGCCAGCTCGGATACGGTTACAAAGCGGTAGCCCTCTTCCTGAAGGGTATCGATGATGGACAATGCTGCTTCTACAGAACTGTCGGACATATCATGCAGCAGGATTATATCCCCATCCCGTATGTGGGTGATTACTTCTTTTTTAATTGCAGAGGCATTATGAGTCGCCCAGTCCTTGGGGTCTACAGACCAGGAAAGGACGGACAGAGCCAGCGCTTCTGCTGCAGCACGGACGTATTTGTTGCATAGACCGCCCGGAGATCGCAGAAAGGCTACCTGACATCCATCAGGAAGCAGAGACATAGCCCGTTCCAGCTCCTGGGCAATATCGCATTGACACATATTCAGCATGCATTTGTGGCTGTAGCCATGAAGTCCGATCTCATGGCCTTCTTGAAAGATTCTTGTCGTCAGGTCCGGATCCTGCTCCATGCGGTAACCGCACAGGAAAAATGTGGCTTTGGTGTCGCGGGCTTCCAGTCCTTCCAGAAGCGTTCTGGTAAACCGGCCGGATGGCCCGTCATCAAAAGTCAGTGCCACCAGCTTTTCGCTTTCTGCTCCCTGCACAGGGATGCACAGTATAGAAAAGCACAAAATCAATAGAAGAAAACGCCGCAACGATGCCACATCCTTTCCTGGAATCCGTTGCAGTTACTATTCCCGAAAATCCCTGTGCGATACTGGGGAAAACAGGGAATGGAACCATCAAACTGGGCTGCGCCGGAAAATGACAGGCTGTCAGCCCATCAGATAATCACCCGGCTACAGCCAACCATTCGATTTCTTTTCCGTTTGCCCACAGGTAACAGTAGAGCTGGGTGCATTTTTTATACTGCGCGAATTTCTTTTTGGCAGCTTCTTCATCTCCGTAGACCTTCCAGCAGCCTGTGTATTTGCAGCAGGCTGCTTTATTATCTATAAAGCCACGTACATCCTCCGGGGGATATCCCAGAAACAGACCGATCTCATGGGGGAAGTCTGGTTGGGTTCGCAGTTTTTGAATCAGTCGGACCAGACACTGCGTACAACTGTCAGTGTCGTAGCCTTGCTGCTGCAAAAGGGCGGCCGCAGAGGTATTTGCCAGATCCGCAGACAGCTTGCTGGGTCGGTACATATAGATCAGGGCTCGTTTTTCGGAAAAGCGCATTGGCAATACCCGAAGACCTTTACGGCCAAGGCGTCTGTTAATTTGGCGAATGGATGCTAGCAGCGTGTCTCTGTTTTCATATGGACAGGCAAAAAGACTGCCTGTTTTTAGTCCGGCCAGGGTAGGGGCGCAGTGACGAATGAGATAGTCTTCAGGCATAGACGGCCTCCAGAAAATTAAATTTTCTATTAGTGATACCCCTTTAACTGCTGTTTTAGCCGGAATGAGCCCAAGGTAATCAAAGCCAATAGGCCAATAGCGCACAGCTCTTGAATGATTTCTATCAGCGTCATATAATATCGCTCCTTTGCGGAAGGTTAGCGGCTGCTAACCTTGACTTTTGGTATAGTTAGCTTTTGCTAACTAATATTATAATATACGCAGATATCCAATTTGTCAATCCCCTTTGGAAGATCAATATGTAAAAGGAACAGAAAAATTTTCCAGCTTGGTATTGACAAACTATGGAATCGACGCTATTATATAACAAGGTTAGCAAAGGCTAATTGATCTTTTGGGGTGCTGGTTAGCCGCGTCTAATTTTAAAGCTACTGGTTTTCAATTGGGTCGTATTATTTACACCAATCAGCAAAGAATAATTTTTCTGAGTTACCTGAAAAAACCAGCAATAAATTTTATATTCTGAATCAGGTGATACATATGAATTTGACCACAGCACAGGCAGGAAAAGAATATATTATCGAGCGGATCGAAACGGACGATGAAGAACTCAATGGGTTTCTGTTTTCGCTGGGCTGCTACAGCGGCGAGCCGATCACGGTGGTTTCCCGCCGGAAGGGAAGCTGTGTAGTATCCGTCAAGGATGGCAGATACAGCATTGATGACCAGTTAGCAGAAGCCATTATTGTTATGTGAGGCGGAAAAGCCCTATGCTGATCCGCCTATCTTTTGGCGGCCAGTTAGCGATAGCTAACAAATGAATCGTATTTCACAGAAAAAAGCTGTCAAATAACCAAAAATCGGAGGAGGAATCCAGATAATGAGAATCGCTTTAGCGGGAAATCCCAACAGCGGTAAAACCACCATGTACAATGCGCTGACAGGACGCAATGAACATGTTGGCAACTGGGCCGGTGTTACCGTGGACAAGAAAGAGGCTCCCATCAAAAAGGTCTACGCAGGTGAGACGGAGACGGTCGCGGTGGATCTGCCCGGCGCCTATTCTATGTCGCCATTTACGTCAGAGGAGAGCATTACCAATACCTATGTAAATAATGAGCATCCGGATGCAATTATTAATATAGTGGATGCAACCAATCTGAGCCGCAGCCTCTTCTTTACTACGCAGCTTTTGGAATTGGGGATCCCGGTTGTGGTTGCGCTGAATAAGTCCGATGTGAACGAAAAGAAGCATACGGTTATTGACAGGAAGCTGCTCTCAGAGAAGCTGGGCTGTCCTGTTGTGGAAACGGTTTCCACTTCCTCTGGTCATGAGGGCCTGGCAGAGGTAGTAAAGGCGGCGATAGAGCTGGCGGGCAAGGGTCAGATAGCACCCTACAGTCAGGGAACTGTGGATATGACCAGCAAAAAGGCCGTAGAAGCCGCGGACCGGAAGCGGTTTGCGTTTGTGAACAGGATCGTTGCTAAGGTGGAGACACGGAAGGTTCTGACCAGGATGCGCAATTCCCAGGACAGGATCGACACGGTGCTGACCCATCCTGTTGTGGGGGTGCCTATCTTCGCAGCAGTCATGTTCCTGGTGTTCCAGATATCCCAGGCGTGGGTTGGACCATGGATCGCGGAAGGCTATGAATTTGCAAACGGCTTTGCCGTCCCCGGTCTTGTTACCCTGATCGATATGTTTAAGGAATGGATCATCGGGTTGCTGGAGAATGTCAACGCCAACGTGTTTTTGACAGCACTGCTGACGGAAGGTATCATTGGCGGTGTAAGTGCTGTGGTTGGGTTCCTACCGCTGGTGATGGTCATGTATTTTATGATTGCGCTGCTGGAAGATTGCGGCTATATGGCCCGCGCCACGGTGGTTCTGGATCCTATCTTTAAGAAAGTTGGCCTGTCGGGCAAATCTGTGATCCCCTTCGTGATCGGCACCGGCTGCGCCATTCCCGGCGTTATGGCCGCCCGCACTATCCGCAACGAGCGGGAACGGAACGCCACTGCCATGTTGGCTCCCTTTATGCCCTGCGGGGCAAAGCTGCCGGTGATTGCCCTGTTTGCCGGTGCGTTCTTTAATGAGGCTTCCTGGGTGGGTACATTGATGTATTTTGCCGGTATTGTGCTGATTCTGCTGGGCGCTTTGCTGGTTAACAGGATCACCGGCCACAAAAACCGCAAGTCGTTCTTCATTATGGAACTGCCCGAATATAAGCTGCCATCCCTGAAGCGTGCCTGCATGTCCATGCTGAGCCGTGGTTGGGCGTACATTGTCAAGGCCGGCACCATTATCCTGCTGTGCAATGCTGTTGTTTACATTATGCAGGCATTTGACTGGAACTTCCAGCTGGTGGAGGAGGAGCGGGCGCATACATCCATTTTGGCTACAATTGCGTCTCCTGTTGCGGTGCTGCTGGTTCCCATTGGTGTCGCCGCATGGCAGATGGCTGCCGCCGCAGTTACCGGCTTTATTGCCAAGGAAAATGTGGTGGGTACGCTGGCGGTTTGCTATGGGATCTCCAACCTGATCGATACCGACGCGCTGGAAATGGTGGAAGGTGCCGGTGCGGAGGTTGCTGCAGTTTTCGGCATTACCAAGGTAGCTGCATTGGCTTACCTGATGTTTAATCTGTTTTCCCCTCCCTGCTTTGCGGCAATCGGCGCTATGAACGCAGAGATCAAGCAGAAGAAGTGGCTGTTTGCCGGTATTGGACTGCAGCTGGGCACGGGCTATACGGTTGGCTATCTGGTCTATACGGTTGGCACATTGCTCACAGCGCCTGCTGGTTTAAATGTGGGTGCTGCCATTGGCGGTGGGCTCTTCGTTCTGGCCTTTGGGGGTATTCTGGCTTACCTGTGTATGAACGCAGATAAGAAGGTCAAGGCAGAATATGCACTGAGCGGAAGGAAGTAAGAAATGCAAATTATTGATTGGTTAATCATTGCGGTGATTCTGGCTATTGTTGGTGCTGCAGGCTGGTATGTTTACAAAGCCAAGAAAAGCGGAAAAAAATGTATCGGCTGTCCCGATAACGGCTGTTGTTCCTGCTCTGGAAAGGGCTGCTGCGGACAGGGAAAATAAATTAAGCGGCTCTTCCGATGGTGAACTACACCTGGACCGAAGAGCCGCTTTTGGTTATGAAACAGTATGTAAAAGATCAGTCTTGCAGAGCCAAACCGTTGCCGTCTACATTGTTCTTGCCGCACAGGATCATAATACCTTCAATCAGACCCCAGATGGAACTGACAACAGAAAGCGCTCCACAGCTCAGTACAGAGATCAGAAGCTGCGCAATTGCCTTACCTGTAAATCCCAGATAGAAATTGTGGATACCAAGACCACCAAGGAAAATACCCAGAAGACCGGCAGCCAGCTTGCTCTTTCCACCAGTAACGGGGGCAACATTCAGCGAGGAGCCGCAGGAAGTGCAGACAACAGCACCGGGTATCGTGGGCTGACCACAATTTTGGCAGTAGCTGGTACCTGTACCTGTTGCACAGCCGCACTTGACGCAAATGGCAGCATTAGGATCCATAGAATTACCGCAATTCTTACAAAACATAGATTTCTCTCCTTTTCTATATAGGGGTGGGTTTATTTCAGATGGTTATATTTCCATCTAAAGATACAATAAGGCGGATGAGATAGCATACAAAGAGCCCGGCGATCAGTGTGCCCAAAATGATCCGGTTCAGCTTCTTGTTGGGAAAGAGATGCCCATCATAAATGAAGTAGAAAACCAGCACAGGCACGCTCCAGAACATAGGGTGAAAGGAAAATGCTTCAGCCAGGTTCAACTGGATAGCAGCAAGCCAGGCGCGCGTCATTCCGCAGGCAGGGCAGATCAGCCCGGTAAAATAGCGGACAAGGCAGGGAAACTCTAGAATATACCAAAGGATCAAAAACAAGACACACAGTCCGATCAGGAGCAGCTTATCAAGCAACTTGGAAGATGTTTTCAACAGGATCACTTCCTTGGAAGTATAATATCACGGTACAATGTTTTATGCAACATTTTTTGTGTTTTTTCAATGCTTTTGTTTGAAATGTAAGTTTTCTATCACTACACTTGACAGATAACCCCTTTATTGTTATAATGCCCACAGTAAAGGGAGTAGTCGGCGCGGAAAGCGGGATTTGGTCAACATTCTGGGGCATGATCCTCTGGCCAAGTCTGAAATGACGAGACTGAACGTTGACGGCGCACTTCGGATAAATGGCTTCTGCGTCGCATGCGTACGTGGAGGTTGTTTTTTTATGGGATTTGCAGCGTTATTTTTTTTGGCAATTGGCTTGAGCATGGATGCGTTTGCGGTATCGATCTGCAAAGGACTGTCCATGAAAAAGGCAGGTCTGCGTGAGGGCGCGATATGCGGTGTATGGTTTGGCGGCTTTCAGGCGCTGATGCCGCTGGTGGGCTTCTTTTTGGGCACACTGTTTGCGGAAGCTATTGAGGCTTTTGACCATTGGGTTGCTTTTGGCTTGCTGGCGGTCATTGGTATCAATATGCTTAAGGAGGCTTTTAGTAAGGAGCAGGAGGAGCATGACGCGGATCTTTCCGTGAAGGGCATGTTCATTATGGCAGTAGCGACCAGTATCGATGCCATGGCGGTAGGGATTTCCCTGGCAATGGCTGGTAATGTGGACATTATCTCTGCGGTGGTCCTGATCGGCGTGACGACCTTTGTTCTGTCTGCAGCCGGCGTGAAGATCGGCAATGTGTTTGGCTGCCGGTTTGAGAAAAAAGCGCAGGTTGCCGGTGGCGTGATTTTGCTTCTGCTGGGTTTGAAGATTCTGCTGGAGCATTTGGGAGTCCTGGCATGATTCGGACAAAGGGCAGACTGCGTTTGTGCGTGACCCTTTTGGTGCTGAACCTGATATTTATTTGGGGTAATTCTTTGATGCCCGGTGAGATTTCCGGCGCTTTCAGCCAATGGGTCAAGGACCTGTTTTCTGCCCTGTTTCCAGGCGGTTCCGGCGGGCAGGAAGGACACGGCGTGCTGCGAAAGCTGGCACATTTTACGGAATTTTCCTGTCTGGGCATGTGCCTGTGTTGGCTTAATGCTATGCTGGGGAGGGCAACCTGGCACAGTTTTATTTATGGTTTCCTGGCAGCCTGTGTAGATGAAACCATCCAGCGTTTTGTACCGGACCGCGGACCAAGCTTCCGGGATGTGATGATCGATACGACAGGTGTTTGTGTAGGTATTATATTACTTCTGATTGGGTATGCTATATTAAAAAAGCAAACAAAAAATCTGGAGGAAAATATACGATGAAAAAGATCATCTCCCTATTGCTGGTTCTGATGATGCTGACGGTCATGACTGTCGGGTGCGCCGGTAACAACCAAGAGACCGTTGCTGGTACCACTGAAACCAAGGCAGAGGTTCCCGCCAGTGCGCTGGAGATTTTGCAGAATATCTGGAGTAAGTATGCCGATGACGAGAAATTCTCTGTCATGGGCGGCGATGCTGCCAATATGGTCATGGATGGACCCGGCAATTACAGCCTGACAGATGTTGAAACCTTGGGTATTCAGCTCCTGGTTCCTGCAGATCAGGTGAAGAATATCACCCAGGCGGCAGCCTTGTTCCATGGCATGATGGTCAACAACTTCACCTGCGGCGTGTTCCGGGTGGCGCAGGGCGTGGATGCTGCCGCGTTTGCGGAGACGATGCATGATGCGGTGAAGAATGCCCGCTGGATATGCGGTATGCCTGAGAAGGCTATGATCGCTGTGATTGGCGGTGAATATGTGCTGATGGCGTTTGGTTTGAACGACACCATTAACCGCTTTGAAGCAAAGCTGACCGCTGCTTATCCGGATGCTCAGATTAAATACTCTGAGGCAATCACCCGCTAATAGACTAAATAGAAAAAGCGCAGCGGCAGAAAGTCGCTGCGCTTTCATATAGAGAAGAGAATAAGGACAGGAATTGTCAACACGCACGGCAGTGCGGTTAAGTGAGCTTTGATGAAATGGATTGGAGGGAAAGGATTGCTTTTTTCAAGCATCCCATTTTTATATTATTTTTTGCCGGGGGTGTTGATCCTGTATTTTTTAGTGCCCCGGGCACTGAAAAATACAGTGCTATTGATATCTTCCCTGGTGTTTTATGCCTGGGGTGAGCCGCGCTATGTGATCTTGATGGTATCAACGATCATCTTGTTTTATGGCTGCGGGCTGGCTATTGGTAAGGCACAGGAGCAAAAATGGAAGAAGCTTTGGCTGACGGTGTCTGTGGTGGTCAGTTTGACGTTGTTAGGAATATTTAAATATGCAGATTTTTTTGCAGATAGCTTCAATGCAGTGACCGGACTGAGCCTTCCTTTGCTGAAGCTGGCATTGCCAATTGGTATCAGCTTTTACACCTTCCAGTGTCTGAGCTATACCATTGATGTGTATCGGGGCGATGCACGGGTGCAAAAGAATCCTATCAGCTTTGGTGCCTATGTGGCATTATTTCCCCAGTTGATTGCCGGCCCCATTGTCCGGTATGTGGACGTGGCCCGGGAATTGAATCAGCGTACCCATAGCTGGGATGATGTAGCCCTGGGATTGCGGCGCTTTTTGGTGGGCCTTTCCAAAAAGGTTCTGATTGCGGATAATTTTGCGCTTTTGATAAAGATCTTTCGGGAATCCAATGAACAATCGGTGCTGTTTTTCTGGATGTATGCCATTGCCTTTACCATGAACATCTATTTTGACTTCTCCGGCTATTCCGATATGGCGATAGGTCTGGGCCGGATATTTGGTTTCCATTTTATTGAAAACTTTAACTATCCGTATATGTCTAAAAGCATACAGGAGTTCTGGCGCCGCTGGCATATCAGTTTGGGAAGCTGGTTTCGGGACTATGTATATATTCCCCTGGGCGGCAACCGGGTAAGCAAGGTGCACTGGGTATTCAATACGTTGACCGTTTGGATGCTCACCGGTCTATGGCACGGCGCGGCATGGAATTTTGTGCTATGGGGGCTTATGTTTGCGGCGTTGCTGCTGATTGAAAAGTGGGTTCCTGTGATCCGCGAACTGCCCGCATTTCTGCGGCGGGGGTATGTGTTGCTGGCAGTGGTTATCAGCTTTGTTCTATTCAATGGAGAATCCATGGCTCAGGTGGGCAGTGACCTGGCAGGAATGTTTGGTTTTGGCGGTGTACCTGCAGTGACAGCGGAGACGCTGTATTATCTGCGCAGCTATGGTGTTCTGTTTATAGCAGGCTTTATAGGTGCGACACCGCTGGTGCGGGATACAGCGAACCGTTTATACAGAACAAAAGTGGGAGCGGTGCTGGAGCCGGTGGTATTGAGCTTGCTCCTGTTGGTGTGCAGCGGGTATCTGGTGGATGGGTCGTTCAGCCCATTCCTGTATTTCCGATTCTAAGGGGGGTGGCAGTAATGAACAGAAAAATAAGAGCAATTGGAGCGGCTATTCTGGTAACTCTCTGGGCCAGCCTGACGGGTTTTGCCTGGTTTGGCCCCAGGCAGGAGACATCTCATGCGGAGCGCAGACCGTTGGCCCAAATGCCGGATATCTCTATAGAAACACTTTTCAGCGGTAAATTCATGTCAGAATTTGAGGATTTTACACTGGACCAGTTTCCATTGCGGGATAGCTTCCGACAGCTGAAATCCCTTTTTCACTACTACGTGATGAATCAGAGCGACAATAATCAAATCTATATTGCCGATGGTTATGCGGCAGAAATGGAGTATCCACTCAATGAGAGTTCAGTAAATCATGCACTGGGGCAGTTTCAGAAGGTCTATAATAAGTATTTAAAGGATAGCGGCTCCAGGTTTTTTGCCACCGTGGTGCCGGACAAGGGCTATTATCTTGCGGAAGCCAACGGTTATCTGGCCATGGATTACAGCCGTTTGTTTGAGATGGTGAGAGAAGGGATGGTCTGGGCCAGCTATGTGGATATTACGGATTGCCTGAGAACAGAGGACTACTATTATACAGATACCCACTGGCGGCAGGAGAAGCTGCTGGCTGCGGCGCAGAAGCTGAGCCGGCAAATGGGGCTGTCCCTGCCTAAGACCGAGGATTTTACAGTTACACCTTTGGAGCAACTGTTTTATGGTGTGTATTATGGCCAGGCGGCACTGCCTATGGACCCGGAGACGATGTATATCATGGAGAGCGAACTGCTGCAGGACTGCACGGTATATAACTATGTAAACGGCAAGTATGCGCAGGTATACGATATGGATAAGCTATCAAGTAAAGATCTTTATGAGGTATATCTGTCCGGCTCCCAGTCACTTCTGCGAATTGAGAATCCCAATGGGATTGCTGGCAAGGAACTGATCGTATTCCGGGATTCCTTCGGAAGCAGTCTGGTGCCTTTGCTGGTGCAGGATTACGCAGGTGTGACCCTGGTAGATATCCGTTATATCAGCGTAGAGGTTCTTGGGAATTATATTGACTTCCAGAACAGGGATGTGTTGTTTATGTACAGCAGCCTGGTGCTGAATAAGAACTTAATCTGATGGGCGCATGGCCTCATTCTGATTGGGAATGGGATACAGAATATTGAACCCCCGGGCTTGCAAGCCCGGGGGTATGTGTATTTGAAATGCCGGATGAGCACGTCTTGTTATGGATCAGCATTTTTGCATGAGACGAATATAAAACTCCACTGCTCGCATGGCCCCCTCCAGTCGGACACGCTCGTTATTGCCGTGAATGGTTTTGCGCTCCTCGGCTGTTAGATCCATAGCAGAGAACCGGTATACATGGCGGCTAAGATCCCGGTAGTGCCGGGAGTCGGAGCATTGAACCATCAGGTAAGGGGAGACAATGCAGCCAAGCCAGGTTTCAGAGACAGCGGCGGCAACCTTGTTCCAGCTTTCACAATTTGTCTCAGAAATCGGGCTGGGCTCAAAGCTTTCCAGTACGGAGAGTTTGACGGATTTATCCTTTACGGTGCGCCGCAGGTAAGCAATAGCGGAGGCAACAGTATCTGCCGGATTCAAACGCATATTGGAGACCAGACTGGCTTCCACCGGGATCACATTCCGGGAATTGCTGCCTTCCATCATGGTAAAGGCGGTTGTGGTACGAACCAGGGCATTCATTTCTCCGCCATTTGCCCGGCAGATCAGATCCAATACAGGCTGAAAGCACCAAAGGTTGGCAAAGATCAGTTTATACAGAAAGGTAGAGTGACGGGCAAGCGTGTCGAACATTTCTCCGGCCGGTTTGGTAATATGCATTTTGAAGGGGTGCTTGATGACCTTACGGCAGGCGTTGGCCAGGGAGGTGACCGGCGTTTTAGAAGGGGGCGCGGAGGCGTGGCCGCCGTCGGACTGAGCGGTGTAGCAAACATTCATCATACCTTTTTCCGCAATGCCAATCAGGCCACAGGGCCGTTTTACACCGGGAAATACGTTCTCTACCACCGCACCGCCCTCATCTACTACCAGGGCAGGCTGTACCTGGTGCTTGATAAAATAATTTACGATGTTCACAGCACCCATGCCATTGACCTCTTCTCCACCTGAGAAAGCAAAGTAGATGTCATTTCCCGGGACAAAGCCCTTACCGATCAGGTGATTGGCTGCGCTCAACACACCGTTGAAGGTAACCTTGGTATCCAGTGTGCCGCGCCCCCACATCACACCGTCCTCAATGATAGCCTCGAAGGGAGGCTTCTCCCACTTGCTTTCTTCCACGGGGACCACATCGTAGTGGGCCATCATAACAGCCGGCGCGTGGTCAGATTTGCCGGGCCAACGGAATAGCAATGCCCGGTCGGGAAGCTGGTGGAAGGAACAGATGTCAAAAACCCGGGGGTACAGGGAGGGGAGCAGACCAATCAGCTTTTCAAATTCGGCTTCATCTTCCAGGGATTTGTCGTTGTAAGAGACGGTTTTGCAGCGGATGAGTTGCTGCAGGGCCTGAATAGAGGCATCCTTGTTAAAGGTGACTTCCTGACCGTCCGATTCCAGTTGGGATTTGGGACGGAACATAGCTGCCCGAATCAGAAGAACTGCCAGAAAAAGGGTGAAAACACTTAAGATTACATAACAGGCCATTACAAAACACCCCGCTTTACAGAATCCTGGCAACAGTAATGTCCCGGATGACCTCGCCGGCAATCATCAGGCCGGCGACAGAGGGGACAAAGGATACTGAGCCAGGGAGCGCTCGGCGGCCTTCGGGCAATTCTTCGGAGACCGGACAGTCAAGGCTGGGGGGGACGGGCGTTTCTGTGGAGAAAAGAACCTTGAGATTTCGGATACCCCGCTTGGCACACTCCTTACGCATGATTCGGGCTAAGGGGCATACAGATGTTTGGGAAATATCCGCGATCTGAAATTTAGCAGGATCCAGCTTGTTGCCGGTCCCCATGGAGCTGATAATCGGTGTACCCGCGGCCTGGGCGGCAATAACCAGTGCCAGCTTGCCCGTGACAGTGTCGATGGCGTCCACCACATAGTCATATTGGGAGAAGTCAAATTGATTGGCGGTATCCGGGCCGTAGAACAGCTTCATGGGACGCACCCGGATCTCCGGATCGATGGAAGCAACCCGCTCTGCTGCTGCTTCGGCTTTAGCCTGTCCAATGGTCTGACGGGTTGCCAGAATTTGGCGGTTTAAATTGGTGATGCTGATGGTGTCATGATCCACCAGATCCAGGCTGCCAACGCCACAGCGGGCCAAGGCCTCCACCACATATCCGCCTACACCCCCCAGGCCGAATACCGCTACCCGGGCTTTGCGCAGGCGAGCCATGCCGTCGGCCCCTAACAATAATTGTGTACGGGAAAAGGGATCCATAAAACCGCTCCTAACTGATTGAGTACATTCATCCTAACATGAAATTCCAAATGTGTCAAATTTGTATTTCTCGGGCAGTTTTAGTACAGCGCGTGTAGGGCGGGGGCTTGCTCCCGCCGCCCGATAACCAGCTGTTTTAAACGGCGGGAGCAAGCCCCCGCCCTACAATGGATAATATAAAATAGCCCGATAAACTGGAATTTGACTGCAAACTATTGATTTTTTTTGTATTTTCCACTATTCTATATTTTAACAATATTTGTATGGAAAGGAAATGCTTTTTATGAAAGCTTCTTTGAAAGCGCTTGGCAAGGTGTTTGCCGCATTTTTTCGGATTGGTGCCTTTACCTTTGGGGGCGGTATTGCCATGATTCCGCTGATCCAGAGGGAAGCGGTAGAAAAAAACAAATGGGTCACGGATGAGGATATTTTGGAGATCATTGCCATTGCCGAGTCTACGCCCGGTCCTATTGCTATTAACTCTGCTACTTTTGTGGGTTACCGGGTCGGCGGCGTATTAGGCTCTGTGTTTGCTACACTGGGCGTTGTCCTGCCAAGCTTTCTTATTATTCTGGCGCTTTCTTTTGTGTTGGAGCAGTTTCAGGAGCTAAAGGCGGTGCAGTATGCCTTTCAAGGTATTCGGGCAGGCGTGCTGGCTCTGCTTATCAAGTCCCTGTGGACGATGTATAAAAAAAGTCCCAAGGGCTGGCCGGCTTATGTGGCCATGGGTGGTGCATTTGTATTGACAGCAGTATGCGGCGTGAATTTGATTTTTGTAATTATTGGATGCGCAGTGTTTGGCCTGGTTACAGCGCGGCTTTTGGAAAGGAGGGGCGGTTAATGATCTATGTGGAATTGTTTTTAACTTTCTTTATGATCGGTGCAGTCACATTTGGGGGTGGCTATGCGATGCTGCCTATGATCCAGGAGCAGGTAGCTTTGCGCTGGGGAGATATCATCAGCAGCGAAAGTCTGATTAATTTTGTGGCGGTTAGTGAGTCCACGCCTGGCCCTTTTGCGGTCAACATGGCTACATACGTGGGAACTGCAGTGGGTGGACAGGATAGCAGTGCAGGTTGGGCCATTTTTGGCGCATTCTGCGCCACGTTGGGTGTGGTGCTGCCCAGTTTTATCATCATTTTGATTGTGGCAAAGTGCTATGACAGATTCCGGCAAAGCCGCACAGTAAAAGGCTGCATGAGCGGATTAAAGCCGGCGGTGGTCGGGTTGATCGGAGATGCTGTGTTGACGGTAGCGGTAACAGTATTCTTTTCTGCCGGTATATCGCTAACAGCATTTACCCAAGCCGCGTTTTATGTTTCTGTTGGGATTTTCGCCGTGATGGTGATTCTGGCATTTAAAAAAATCCATCCCATTTTAATTATTTGTATGTCAGCGGCCATTGGTATTGCAGCCGGTTATCTGGGGCTGTGGGGATAAGAGAAGAAAAACGGAATGGGGAATGTAAGGAAGGGACCTTTGCGTGTGATGATGCAGGGGTCCTTGCTTTGTTCCATGGAAATGCCACTTGCAAACCCCGAAAGAATTGGTATAATAATATATAATGCAAGGTGTTTGTGTGGAAGGAGGGGTTGTGTTATGTGGCACAGGAAATGGCTGCAGCAGCTTTGGCTGAAAAAACGGCGTTTGAATTTAAGCCCTACACAGATCATTGCACTGACTTTTGCGGCTATCATTTTGCTGGGTGCGGTTCTTCTGACTTTGCCCATAGCTTCCCGGGACGGTCAGTCAGTGGCATTTTTAGATGCGCTTTTTACGGCAACCTCTTGCACCTGCGTGACCGGTCTTGTGAGATTTGATACTTGGACCCAGTGGAGTGGGTTTGGGCAGACTGTGATCCTCTTCCTGATTGAGATCGGCGGGCTGGGATTTATGTCTGCGGCTTCGCTGGTGGTTTTTTTGTTCCGCAGAAAAGTAAGTCTGCGCCAGCGGATGATTATGGCGCAAGCCATGAGCCTGAATGAGATGGAGGGCGTGGTCAATCTACAGAAGTGGGTCTTAGGCGGCAGCATCTCCATTCAGCTTCTGGGTGCACTGGTGCTGATACTGCGTTTTTGGCCGGATTATGGCTTTGGACAGGCAGTGAGCTGGGGTGTTTTTCATTCTGTCTCAGCGTTTTGCAATGCGGGCTTTGATATCTTTGGATCTATCCAGCCTGGATCCAGTGTAGTGTGCTTTCATAATGATCCAGTTGTTCTGATTACGCTGATGACGCTGATTATAGTGGGCGGACTGGGATTCTTTGTTTGGGAAGAATTGGCCAGAGTCCGCAGCTTTCGTAAATTTACCGTATACACCAGGCTGGTTCTTCTGGCAACAGGGGTGTTAATCCTAAGCGGCGCAGCTCTGTTTCTGGTACTGGAATGGGACAATCCGCAAACGCTTGGAAATATGACGGCAGGGCAGAAGGTACTCAATGCTTTCTTTCAGTCGGTGACCCTTAGAACTGCCGGCTTTGCCTCTGTCAATCAGGGGGATCTGACTGAGGCGGGTAAAGCAATCAGCATGGTGCTGATGCTGATTGGTGGCTCATCCGGCTCTACTGCCGGTGGCTTGAAGACAGTGAGCTTTGTTGTGCTGATGCTGTCTCTATGGACCCGTGCAAGAGGAAGGCACACAGTCAATGTATTTCACAGATCTATCCCGGCGGAAAAGGTGATGGACGCTATGACCATTGCCGGTATTATGATAATGTTGGCCATAATTGGGGCGGTGTTTATCAGCGCCACATCTTCAATTGTATTTACGGATGCGCTATTTGAAGCAATATCCGCATTGGGCACGGTGGGCCTGACAACAGGGGTAACTACCAGTCTGAGTATTCCGTCGCAAATACTGATCATTATATATATGTATTTTGGCAGGGTGGGCGTGCTGACCATTAGCTTGGGCTTCCTGATGGGAGACAGGGCTGCGGACCGGTTTGAATATGCCCAAACGAACTTGCTGATCGGCTAGGAGGCGTTTTATGAAATCCTATATTGTAATTGGATTGGGGAGATTTGGCAGTGAGGTGGCCCGTAAGCTGCATGAGCTGGGTTGCGAGGTGCTTGCCATTGACAGCAAAAGTGAGCTGGTGCAGCAGTTGAGTAATGAAGTGACCCATGCGGTGGTGGCAGATGCGCAGGATAAGGAGGTTCTGCGGGCAGTGGGTGCCCGGAATTTTGATTGCGCGATCGTTGCCATTGGCGATAGCTTGGCTGATTCTGTGTTGGCTACCATGAATTTGAAAGAACTGGGTGTGCCGCATATTGTCTGCAAGGCCCATGACGAGACCCACCGGCAGGTGCTTACAAAGCTGGGGGCTGATCAGGTGGTCATTCCGGAGCGGGAGAATGCTGCCCGGTTGGCAAGATCCTTGTCCAGTACCAATGTACTGGATTATATCGAACTGTCTGATGAATACGGTATTATCGAGGTGCCCGCACCGAAGCGTTGGCTGGATAAAAGCCTGAAGGAACTAAATGTGCGGGCGAAGCTGGGAGTGAATATAATTGCAGTCAAGCGTGAGGGGCAGATCAATGTTTCTCCTGCAGCGGATTATGTGATCCTGGCCGGAGACATTGTGGTAGTACTGGGGGACACGGATGCCCTAAATACCGTGCAGAAGCTATGACAGAGCGAATCACAGCCCGGAAAAATCCTCTTTTGCAGCAGGTACGTCGCCTGTTGGTCTCCCGAAAGGAACGGGAACAGGCAGGGATGTTTGTGGCGGATGGAACCAAACTGCTGGCGGAGGCAGTCCGTTGGTGGCCAGGTCTGGATACGGTGATCCTGTCTGATGGTGTGGAAGCACAAGTGCCGGAGAATGTGCGGCTGGTTCGGGTACCGGAGGATGTGATGGCGTCCATTTCTCCCATGCAGTCCCCCCAAGGAGCACTGTTTTTGTGCCGGCTGCCGGAAAAAAAACAATATTCACCAGAGCCGGGGATGCTTTTGCTGGACGGGATTCAGGACCCGGGAAATCTGGGAACTATTTTAAGAACAGCAGATGCCTTGCAGGTAAAGGTTGCTTTACTGGAGGGCTGCGCCGATCCGTATAGCCACAAGGTAGTTCGGGCCAGTATGGGCGCGGTATTCCGTACGCCGGTTATACAGACTACCTGGCAGGCAGCAAAGGAAGCCTGCAGCCAGGCGGAGATTCCTGTGGCAGTGACAGCTTTGACTCACCGGGCGCAGGACCTGCGTAAGGCAGATTTACAGGGTATGGCTGTGGTCATTGGCAGCGAAGGTAAGGGGATTCGGACAGAAATTCTGGAAAGTGCCCAAGCAGAGCTGATCATTCCAATGAATGAACATTGTGAGTCACTGAACGCAGCCATTGCCGCTGCCATTGTAATGTGGCAGATGAAGCAAAATTAGTGGATAAAAGGAGTGGCGAAAATGCTGATCTATTGGATTTGGTATGCGCAGCTTAGCGGGATTTCACTGACCCAAAAGCTGGCCCTGTTGGAGCATTTTCGTGACCCGGAAGAAATTTACCATTTAGACCGAAAGGTTCTGGAACGAATACCTGGAATAACGAAAAAACACCTGGAGGGTCTGCAGAATAAGGACCTGTCTCAGGCACAGGCTATTCTGGCAGAGTGTGAAGAAAAGGGGATCAGAATTCTGGTCTATGGGGAAGAAAACTATCCAAACCGTTTGCGCAATACCTATGATCCGCCTCTGGTTCTGTATGTGAAAGGCGTGCTGCCGGATTGGGAGCAGATGCCGGTGATTGGCATTGTGGGAACCCGAAAGGCCACCCCTTACGGGCTGAATACGGCACTGCGTTTTGGCAGGCAGATTGCTGCCTGTGGTGCATTGGTGGTATCCGGCGGTGCTTTTGGCATTGATACGATGGCCATGCAGGGTGCTTTGGATGCGGGCAGGCCTGTGGTGGGGGTGTTGGGCTGCGGTGTGGATGTGGTGTATCCTAAGAGCAATCAGGAGCTGTTTTCCCTAGTAACAGAAAATGGCTGTCTGCTTTCCGAGTATCCGCCGAAAACAGCACCTGCGCATTTTCACTTCCCGGAGCGGAACCGGATCATCAGCGGTATCAGCAATGGCTTGCTGGTAGTTGAAGCACCGGAAAAAAGCGGCGCGCTGATTACTGCTGAACGGGCTATGGAACAGGGGAGGGACGTATTCGCTGTGCCCGGCAATGTGGATGTGCCGTCCTGCGCCGGCAGCAATGCTTTGTTGCAGGAGCAGGCGATTGCAGCCCTGTCCGGTTGGGATGTGGTAAAGGAATACGAGACACTTTATCCGGGTAAGATCCATCGGGTACATGCGCCTGTTTCTATTTCCAAAACAGAGCAGAAGGTGGCGCAAAATCCGGCAATTCCGGTGGATACAGAGAAAAATAATGGAAAGAATCCTATAAAATCCATTGACAAGGACGAAAAATCCACTTATAGTGTTTTTGAGACCCCTAATCCTGCTCTGTCGGAAGCAGAGCAGGTTGTTTTAGCGCGCATCGGGCAGAAGCCCATCGCTGTGGATGAATTGATCGCCATGGTGGAAATGCCCGCGGGCACAGTTCGCTCTGTTCTGACGAAGCTGGCTTTAAAGCGGCTGGTAGTGAATCACCCCGGCGGGCGTGTATCTCGGAAATAACCTTTGGAGGAAAGGCATGAGTAAGGCATCTCATCTGGTAATTGTAGAGTCGCCATCTAAGGCGAAGACCATTGGGAAATATTTGGGACCGGACTATACGGTTAAGGCAAGTATGGGTCATCTGCGGGACCTGCCCAAGAGTACTATGGGCGTAGATATTGAAGGCGGTTTTGAACCGGAATATCTGCCTCTGGAAAATAAAACAGAGATCATTGAGGATCTGCGTAAAGCAGCCCAGAAGGCAGATACTGTCTATCTGGCATCGGACCCGGACCGGGAGGGTGAAGCGATCTCATGGCACTTGAAGGAGCTTCTGGAGCTGCCGGAAGACAAGACCTGCCGGGTCACTTTTAACGAGATCACCCAGAAGGTGGTTGCTGAATCCATTGCCAATCCCAGAGCCATTGACTATAGTCTGGTGGACGCACAGCAGGCCCGGCGGATTTTAGATCGGATCGTGGGCTATCAGCTGTCTCCTTTGCTGTGGAAAAAAGTACGGCGGGGTCTGTCGGCTGGACGTGTCCAATCAGTAGCAACCCGGCTGGTGGTTGATCGGGAAAATGAGATCCGCATGTTCCAGCCCAGGGAGTACTGGTCGTTGGATGTTACCTTGAATAGGATCGGCAAGCCAGGTTCTTTTGTGGCCCACTACCACGGAGAGGATAAGAAGCGGGAGTTGGAAAATGAAGCCCAGGTCCAGCAGATCATTGACCATATTACCGGGCAGGAATTTACTGTTGCCAGCGTAAAGCGGACGGATAAGAAGCGCACTGCATCCCCTCCATTTACCACCTCTACCCTACAGCAGGAGGCTTCCCGGAAGCTGAATATGACACCCAAGCGTACTATGGCCATTGCCCAGCAGCTTTATGAAGGTGTAGACGTGGCTGGGGAGGGCACCCTGGGTCTGATCACCTATATGCGTACCGATTCTCTGCGTTTAAGTAATGAAGCCATGTCTGCCGCGGCGGATTTTATTAAAGCCCGCTACGGAGATAACTATTATTATGGAAAGTTCCACACCTTTAAGACGAAGTCCGGTGCCCAGGATGCCCACGAGGCTATCCGGCCCACCCATGTGGAGCTGGACCCGGAGCGAATTCGGGACTCGCTGACCAAGGAGCAATATCGGCTGTATAAGCTGATTTGGAGCCGTTTTCTGGCCACACAGATGGCAAATGCAGTGTATGATACGGTGTCTATTGACAGCCAATGCGCCGGACATATCTTCCGAGCCACGCACCAGAGTGTCAGGTTCTCCGGCTTTTTGGCCGTCTATGAGGAGGGCAGGGATGATGAGGCAGAAACCATGGATTCTCCACTGCCGGATCTGCAGGAGGGGGAAAAGGCTCTGTGTTCTGAGCTGCAAAAGGAGCAACACTTTACTCAGCCCCCTGCCCGGTATACGGAAGCTACTTTGGTCAAGGCTATGGAGGAAAAGGGCGTGGGCCGACCTTCCACTTATGCCACTATTGTGTCCACCATTCAGGACCGGGAATATGTGAACAAGATTGATAAGCGTTTGATTCCTACCCCGCTGGGAGAGGTGGTCACCGGGCTCATGCTGGAGCGGTTCCGGGATATCATCGATGTGGAATTTACAGCTAATATGGAAAACCGGCTGGATGATGTAGAGGCTGGAAAACAAAATTGGAAGACCGTTCTGAAGGACTTTTATCAGGACTTCCATCAGGAAATGCTGGATGCGGAGGCAGCACTGGAGGGTGTGCGCCTGAAGGTGCCGGATGAAGTGACGGAGGAGCTCTGTGAGGTCTGTGGACGAAATATGGTGGTGAAGGTGGGCCGGTTCGGCAAATTCCTTGCCTGTCCCGGCTTCCCGGAGTGTAAGAACACCAAGCCTATTGTAGAAAAAATGCCGGGGCGCTGCCCCAAGTGCGGCAGCACAATCCTGAAACGTAAGTCGAAACGGGGGTTTGCCTATTACGCCTGTGAGCGGGGTGCGGACTGTGGCTTTATGACCTGGGATGTGCCCACGGCAGAGGACTGTCCCAAGTGCGGCCAAACGCTGTTTAAAAAGTCTGGCAGAGGCAGAATGAAGCCCTTCTGTATCAATGAAAACTGCGAGGATTTTCTGCCGGAGGAGAAACGGGGCTATTACAAGAAGGCAACAAACACGGAAGAGCCGCCTGCTGAGGCAACAGAAAAGAAGCCTGCGGCAAAGAAGACAACAGCGAAGAAAGCTGCAACCAAGAAGACTGCCGCAAAGAAATCCACTAAGAGCAAGGAGGCATGATCGTGCCAGCAGTAAAAGTGATCGGTGCGGGCCTGGCCGGCGCAGAGGCAGCCTGGCAGCTTGCCCAGCGGGGCGTACAGGTGGAATTGTATGAAATGAAGCCTGAAAAAAAGTCTCCGGCGCATCATACAGACACTTTTGCGGAATTGGTTTGTTCCAATTCTCTGCGAGGTGACCGTTTGGAAAATGCGGTGGGCCTTTTGAAAGAAGAACTGCGCCGCCTTGACAGCCTGATTATTGCCTGCGCGGATGCTACCCGGGTGGAGGCAGGGGGATGTCTGGCGGTGGATCGGCAGGGCTTTTCGGATCTGGTTACGGAAAAGATCAGAAGTCACCCTAACATTACGGTCATTTCTCAAGAGATCACACAGGTGCCTGAAGGACCGGTGATCATTGCTACAGGTCCGCTGACCTCTGATATGCTGTCCGAGGCAATTGGAGCGTATTTTGGTGCGGAGTATCTGCACTTTTATGATGCGGCTGCACCATTGGTAACAGCGGAGTCAGTAAATATGGAGGAAGCCTGGTGGCAGTCCCGATATGACCGGGGGACACCGGATTATGTTAACTGCGCTATGAATATGGAGCAGTATCAGGCATTTATAAAGGAACTGGTCAGCGCGGAGGAAGCACCGGTCCACGGATTTGAGGATAAGAATGTATTTGAGGGCTGTATGCCTGTGGAGGTCATGGCCCGGCGCGGTCCGGATACGCTGCGGTTTGGCCCATTGAAGCCGGTTGGCCTGACCGATCCCAGAACAGGAAAGGAACCCTATGCGGTGGTTCAGCTCCGGCAGGACAACGCAGCCAAGAGTGTCTTTAATCTGGTAGGTTTTCAGACTCATTTGAAATTCGGAGAACAGAAGCGGGTGTTCTCTATGATCCCTGCACTGAAGAACGCGGAGTTTGTCCGCTATGGCGTGATGCACCAGAATACCTTCCTCCAGTCACCCAGACTACTGGATCGGTATTATGCGGATCGGCGTAATCCGATGGTCGCTTTTGCCGGGCAGATGACCGGCGTGGAGGGTTATGTGGAAAGTGCGGCCTCCGGATATCTGGCAGCGGTGGCGATGGCGGCTAAGGTCCAGGGCAGGCAGCTGCCTGATTTTCCCAGAGAGACAGCTATTGGTGCGTTGGGATTGTACATTAGTGACGAACAGATTGAGAATTTCCAGCCCATGAATATTAATTTCAGTATTATTTCTCCGCTGGAACAGCGGATCCGCAAAAAGGCGGAAAAGAACCTGGCCATTGCCAATCGGTCATTGGCTGTGATTGACGAACTGAAAGCCCGCGGAATCTGAACAATAGTGGGGGCTTGCGCCCACCGACTAAGCAGAACCGCGTATATAGCGGGAGCTCCCGCTATATACGGATATTACAGAAAGAGGTGCCAACGCAATGAAGATCATTCTTGACGCAATGGGCGGCGATCACGCGCCGCAGGCCCCCGTGATGGGCGCGGTCCGCGCTGCAAAGGATTTTGGTGCGCAGATTACGCTGGTTGGCAAAGGGGAGGATATCTTGAATGTACTGCGGGAGCAGGGCATCGAGGATCTGCCCCAAGAGATCGAGATTGCCAACGCAGACGAAGTAGTAGATATGCATGATGATCCGGCTAATGTGATTCGCAGGAAGAAAAATTCCTCAATGGTTGTGGGCCTGCGGATGCTGGCTGAGGGGCAGGGTGATGCATTCATATCTGCTGGCAGCACTGGCGCGCTGCTGTCTGGTGCTACCCTAATCGTCAAGCGGGTCAAAGGAATCCGCCGGGCGGCTATGGGGCCTGCTATGCCCAACAAAGCAGGCGGAAAAACTGTGATCCTGGACTGCGGCGCCAATGCGGAATGTACCCCCGAGTTTTTGCTGCAGTTTGGGTTGGTAGGTTCGCTTTACGCGAAGAAATACCTGGGCGTTGACAATCCGAAGGTCGGACTGTTAAATATTGGCACGGAGGATACCAAGGGCACCTCCTTGCAGAAGGAAAGCTATGGGCTGCTGCAGGATGCATCGGCCCGGGGGATTCTGAATTTTGTGGGTAATGTAGAGGCAAGAGATGTGCCGCTGGGAGCTGTGGACGTGGTAGTCTGCGACGGTTTTTCCGGCAATGTGCTGTTAAAGACCATCGAAGGCACAGCCATGTTTATGGGCAGCCTGATGAAACACAAGATATTCAAGCGCAGTCTGGCATCCAAAATCGGTTATCTGTTTTGTAAGCCCGGTGTAGATGAGGTTATGAAGATGATGGACTACCGGGAGATCGGCGGCACCCAGTTTTTGGGCATTAAAAAGCCGGTCATTAAGGCCCACGGCTCTTCCGATGACACGGCCTTCTGCAATGCGGTGAAGCAGGCTATGGACGCGGCTAAGAGCGATATTTCCGAAGAACTGGAGCAAGGGCTGGCTGCACTGGCCGTAAAGGAGAACGACGATGATTAAGGATTTGGAAGAAGCTATAGGCTATCGATTTTCGAATATTACCCTGCTGCAGAACGCACTGACCCATTCTTCCTATGCCAATGAGCGGTGGCATGACAGTTTGATGAGTAATGAACGGCTGGAATTTTTAGGAGATTCGATTCTTGGCATGGTGGTAGCAGAGCATCTGTACAAGAATTTTCCAGATCGCCCGGAAGGAGAGCTGACCCGCATGCGGGCAGACATGGTTTGTGAAGCTAGTCTGGCTGCAGTGGCGGCAAGAGTAGAACTGGGACAGCATTTGTTGCTCGGACATGGTGAGGAGCAGGGCGGCGGCAGAGCCAGGCCGTCTATTCTGGCAGACGCGGTGGAGTCCGTAATTGCGGCCAGTTTTCTGGATGGCGGTATGGCAGCGGCAGAGGGCTTTATCCGTCGATTTGTGCTGTGCAATGTGCCGGTGACCAGACTGCAGAATGTGGACTACAAGACTTCTCTGCAGGAACTGGTACAGCAGAAGAAAAACCAGGTTCTGAGCTACACATTGATCGGGGAGTCCGGTCCGGACCATGACAAGGTATTTACCGTAGAGGTAAAACTTAATGAAAAGGTAGTAGGGCAGGGCGTTGGATCCAGTAAAAAGCGGGCGGAGCAGGATGCCGCACGGGCAGCTATTGCTATGTTGTTTTCCCAAAAAGCATAAAAGCGCGCGTAAGCGCGCTTTTATACGTGTCCAAGGCCTTCGTTTTTGGGTCTGTTTTGTGTATAATTTTTAAAAATTCTTAATGTTTCGGCAAAGTACTTGAAAATATGACAGGCAGAGAGTATAATATGATCGTAAATTATCCAATATTTTGGTTAGGAGAGTTGTATGCAGACCATTGAGGAAAAATTGTATATACCCCCTGCGCCAAAGCCTGTATATGAAGTGTGTAAGCGGGTATTCGATATTGTAATGTCTACATTGGCACTGATCATACTCAGCCCGGTATTTTTGGCGGTGGCGATTGCCATTAAGTGCGAGGATGGGGGGAAAGTGTTCTTTAAACAAAACCGTATGACGAAGAACGCCAGGGTCTTTGGAATGTATAAATTCCGCTCCATGTGTCCGGATGCGGAGGATAAGCTGCAGGATCTGATGGATCAAAATGAAATGGATGGACCTGCCTTTAAAATGCAGGATGATCCCCGCATAACGAAGGTTGGCCGTTTCATTCGCAAGACCAGTATTGATGAGCTTCCCCAGCTTGTGAACATTATAAAAGGCGATATGTCTATTATTGGACCGCGTCCCCCTCTGTCCTGGGAGGTAGAGCAGTATACGCCTTACCAAATGCACCGGCTGGATGTGAAGACGGGCCTTTCCTGCTACCGGGAGTGCTATGGCCGCAGCAATATTCGCAGCTTTGATGACTGGGTGGAATCGGACCTGAAGTATATCCGGGAGCGCAGTATGTGGACGGATATCAAAGTCATTTTGATGACCATCAAAGTGGTTTTCAAATGTGAAGGTGCTATGTAATTGCATAAAATCCCTCTGTCTAGCAAATGCTACGGATGGAGGGATTTTGCTATGACGGAAAAAGAATATGGAAAGCTTGTGCAGGATTTGTCGCCAAAATCGCCCATATGGAAGGACTGCCTGATGGCCTTTCTCGTCGGCGGGCTGATCTGCACAATTGGACAATTGATTATGAACGGTTTCGCGGCTTTGGGCTTGGACAAAACAGATGCGGGAACAGCTACATCTATGACGCTGGTTGCCTTGTCCGCACTGCTGACCGGACTGAGCTTATATGATAATATTGCTAAGCACGCTGGTGCAGGTACCCTGGTGCCAATCACCGGTTTTGCCAACTCCATTGCCGCCCCGGCAGTCGAGTTCAAAACCGAAGGTATGATCCTTGGCACCGCCGCCAAAATGTTCACAATAGCGGGACCCGTCATTGTCTATGGCGTGAGTGCAAGCGTAGTGTATGGCTTGATCTATTGGATCACGACTCTATTTTGACCGATATAAGGCTCACCGATTGGTGAGCCTATTTCTTATTTCTTCTTGTTGAAAATAGTTGCTATTTGTATATTAAATGCCTATAATATACAAAAAGATATAGTCACGGAGAAGTATATCTTAGGATGGCAGACAGAAACTGCACCTTTAAGTGTACATAAACAGATTCTAAGGGGTACTTATTATGAAAGAGATAATTAACTATCTGCGAGAAGTGTGGGATGTTCCGCTTGCGCGCGATCTGATATTAATTGCTGCGACAGCTGGCATTACCCATTTTTTGGAGTCCCGGAAACAGAAGAAAGAGCAGAAACTAAAATTCAAAGATGTTTTGGGAGAACAAATTGCAACTTCACTTAGTACTGTCCGCAGTACAGTTGTAAAGATTAAAACCATTGAAGTTTTTACTGAAGATGAGACCATACCCTCGGATAAAGCGAATGATATTAATGTCTATCGAAGCTTTGCATATTACCCATCATTTATGAATGATAGTGAATCATTCTCAAAGTTAATTGAGGAGATTTCCTTACTGCGCGCTAACTATGAGCAATTCTTGGATTTAAAATCGGCGGCATATTTGTATGGATTAGAAAAGTATTTAATGTCACTTGCATTATATATTGGTAAGAACAGCTTGCAGGATCACTTGCATTTAGTTGGATGTTTTGTCATCATTGATGTCCAGAAATGGGAAAAGAATTTTGATGTTCATTTGGTCAAACAAATCAATAAACCACATTATAGATTGTTTTCTAGACATGGTTTGAGATGGAGTATTGCCAAATGGTACATTGAAAAATTCTTCTTAGAAAAGAGCGAATTACACAAGGTTATGCAAGGGACCTCGGACTTTCCTATCAATTTGGTCATTGCATCGGAGAATAAAAAAGAGCTACAGAAGACTGCTTTATAACAAAAACTCGGCAACTTGTTGTTGCCGAGTTTTTGCAGTGATTCGAGTTGTATCGGGTGAATATGAGCCGTTTCGACAAAAAACACTGCGTCCTAAGTTGACACAAGCAGAAGGCTTCATTTTGGGTATCGGCGCGAAGATGTTTACCATTGCCGGCCCGGTTATTGTTTACGGTGTGTCTGCAAGTGTGGTGTATGGACTGATTTATTGGATATGTTCGTTATTTTGAGCAAAGGCCCCCTTGTGCAAAGGGGGCTCCGCCGCAGGCGGTGGGGGATTGCCCATTTACAATCCCTCCGGCTTTTGCTGCGCAAAAGCCACCTCCCTTTGCACAAGGGAGGCTTATAAAAAAGCTTGACCTAATCGGTCAAGCCTTTTTCGCGTAATTTAATAATATTCAACATTGGCGCATTTCTTAGAAAGAAATGCCATAAAATCTTCTTGGTTTAATTGCGTATTTATTTGTGCAACGGGGAGTATATAAGCAGCAACACTACTATGGTACAGAAGAATGTAACGGTCTTTAACTACGCATATCCGCTCGAAAATATTATAGCCTTGTTCCGTGCGTCTTGATGTAGTGATCTCTACCATCTTATCCTCGTAGAATTCTAATGTGGATACGGGATCAAATGGTAATTTGCCTATTTTCTTTAAGCGTTTTATCTGATTTTTTACATTCCAGGTCAATATTTTCTTGAAGAACACCATGTATAACAAGGTGAACAGCAATAGTAGTGCTGCGTAAGTAATGGAAAATGTTGTCCATCCCAGTATAAGAACAACAAGAGCAGCCAGAAATGCCATTGCAAGGATAAAGCAAATGCGTGAATTTTTGATTAATTTCTTCCCGTGCGCTGATTCAAATGAATGGAATTTATTAAAGTCTAAATAGTTATCTTCACTAAGATTAATATTGAGATTGAATAACATACGCGACACCTCCTATAAATACTATACCATATTGTTGGTTTGTTGTAAATTTCTATTATTCGCATAATATCGAAAGAAACTGAGCCAATTCGACAAAAAACACTGCGTCCTAAGTTGACACAAGCAGAAGGCTTCATCCTGGGCGTTGGTGCCAAGATGTTTACAATCGCCGGACCGGTCATCGTCTACGGCGTTTCAGCCAGCGTAGTTTATGGATTGATTTATTGGATAACAACTTTATTCTAACAAAAATGCTTGACCAAATCGGTCAAGCATTTTCGTCGATATTAGCGATTGGTTTTTCTTTTATTATTTTTACAATATTGTAAATTTGATAAGGGATATAGCAGAAAAGGCCTGCATAAACAGCACATCCAAAGGTTATCGGCCAAAGGATTGCCGCAATGGTTTTGAATATGAGGCTTCTCTTGGTAAAAAAGTTTACGGTTAGAATGATCGTTGATAGCAACATACTATAGCCGAAACCACCGATACCCCCAAAAAACAAAAAGGATGAAAGTTTATCGTCGTTAATAAGCGGCTGAACAGAGCCAATGAAACCATAAATTAAGAAGCTTGTAAATAAAACACATAATGTAACGATTAAATATTCAATTCTCTTTTTTCTTGTCATAGCAAAACCTCCTTTTGTTTGATTATACCACACCGCTGTTTTAATGTAAATATTTTTCAAAATTGGGTCCTAATGGAACACGAATATATGGGTCCTAAGTTGACACAAGCAGAGGGATTTATATTAGGGGTTGGAGCGAAGATATTTACAATAGCAGGGCCGGTTATTGTGTGTGGTAGAGTGGCGAGCGTGTGTATGGGGTTGTTTATTGGATTTGTGGCATATTTTGATAAACAGCGGCGCCTCGCTTCGAGGCGCCGCTGTTTTGCTCATATAAGGGATTTCAATTGTTGGATCAAGACTTTTGCCATAGAGTGAAAGCCCAGATCATTTGGGTGACAACGATCTACAGTCCCATCGTTTTTTGCATATTTCATCAATGTTGGGCCATCGATAAAATATGTATGTTGATCACCTGCTGCAACTGCATCAGTATATGTTTTTTTGATAATGGCCAATCGTTGCCGATCGTTCTCGTTGAGTCTGTACTTGGGGCGAGACAGGATTACTATGGGCAAGTCGGGATTACTTTCCCGAATCTTTAAAAACATATTTTGATGTGTATTTTCCAAATGCTTGAGGCCTGGTGCATTGTGGTCATAGTCATATACGAATACAGACATATCCAAATCTTTGATGTACTGTGCGATTTCGTCTTCTGCTTTTGCATTTCCTGAAAATCCAAGATTTATATAATCTGTTTGCAGTGCCCTGGATATAATGCTTTCATAGGCATTTCCGGGCCGAGACGCGCATCCACCTTGGGTAATTGACGAGCCGTAAAACACGATCGGTTTTTTGTGTTTGTATCCTTTTGACCTTTTTAGTACAGCATTTTCGTCAAGACCGATGTACAGATTTGCAACACTGCTGTATAGCGGGAAGTTTAGGGTGATCTCTCTTTCTGCACTGTGATCAAAATGGATCACGCTTTCATAACCGTTAGATATGTCCAAAGGTGGGACGAACGAAGCGCAGTACTCTTCTTTTTCGCCTACATACAGATCAAACCCGGCAGAGCCGGTCAAAGTGAAGAGGGGTATTTTCCCAATGTCAGGCATCACGGCATGGATGGCCACAAAGCGGCTGTTTGTAACGAACTTAATCCTGCCGCCAGCCGTATTGTCATGCAGACGATACACACCTTCACTCACGGTCTTTGCCACTTGCTCGGGCAGTCTTCTGTATTTGCCGTTTTCGAAAAACACGCCGTAAATAGAAAAGGGGTCTTCTTGTATGCTATAAAACTTTATATTATCGAGGTTTAGGGAAGTTTCGACCGCAAAATTATGGTCAATTTCAAAAATCTTCATATCACATCACGTCCTTTATCTAAAGCATAACCCACGGATAGTTTGATGTCAATATTGAATAATGGGCCCTAAGTTGACACAAGTGTAAGTCTTGCATTTTTTTGCGTGCTTGGTATAATAGTCTAGATGATTCTACCAAGACAGAGGCGAGACTATGCATTTGATTGATGTTCACACCCATGTATATCCTCCGGCCATTGCCCGTAAGGCGGCGGCCAGCATCCGTGAATTTTATCAGCTTGGCACAGATGAGATGGACGGTACCAGCCAAACCCTTTTGGAAAAGGGCGTTGCGGCGGGGATCGACCGCTTTCTGATCCTGCCTGTGGCTGTGCGGCCGGACCGTACCCGGCATATCAATGATTTTATCCTGGATGAAGTAGCTGCCCAGCCTCGCTTTATCGGTTTCGGAACGATCCACGCCGGCATGGAAAATATTGTGGAGGAAGCCAGGTATATCCTGGAAAATAAGCTCAAGGGCATCAAGATGCACCCGGACACCCAGGAATTTGCCATTGATGACCCGCGATTGTTTCCTGTTTATGAAGAGATCGAGGGGAAGCTGCCTGTTCTGTTCCACATGGGTGATGTTCGCTATGATTACTCTCACCCCACCAAGCTGCGGAAGGTGCTGGAGCTATTCCCCAAATTGCAGGTAATTGCCGCTCACTTTGGTGGCTACGGTATGTACGAAACAGCTTATGAATGTCTTTGGGATAAGGACTGCATTTTTGATATATCCAGCTCCATGATGTTTATGGAAAAAGGCGTGCCGGAAAAGTATATCAACATGTATGGCGCAGAGCGCATGGCTTTCGGCACAGATTATCCGTTATGGGATCCGATAAAGGAGACCGAACGCTTTTTGAAGCTTGACCTTACGGACGAGCAGTTTGAGCAGATCGGGCATAAGACCATTGAGTGCTTTTTGGATCTGTAATCAAAAAAGGGGCTGTAAAAAACGCATATTTATTCCGTATAATCCATAAAATAAATTTACGGCGGGAGTAAACCCCCGCCCTACGGTATCTCCGGTGAGATGTTTGTAGGGCGCTGGCTGTCTCCCGCCGGTTATTGCGTATATTGATACGCGTTATTTTACAGTCCCTTTTCGGTATTTTATTTGCCGACTTTGACTCTCCAGCCGTTTTCATCCGGCAGGATGCCTGTCTGAATGCCGGTGATGGTCTCATACAGCTTCAGGCTCAGAGGACCGGTGGTGCCGTCCTGAATGGTCAGTACCTCATCCTGATAGCGCAGCTTGCCAACAGGAGAGATGACCGCAGCCGTACCGGTGCCGAATACCTCTTCCAGTGTGCCGTCTGCATGGGCCTGCAGCAGCTCTTCCGCGGAGATTTTCCGCTCCTCCACCTCATAGCCCCAGGACTTGCAGAGCTGGATCGTGGAATCCCGGGTGATGCCGGGCAGGATCGAGCCGTTCAGCATGGGAGTGACCACCTTGCCGCCGATCTTGAAGAAGATGTTCATAGCGCCCACTTCTTCAATATACTTCCGCTCCACGCCGTCCAGCCACAGCACTTGGGAGAAGCCCGCGTCATGGGCCTTCTGCTGAGCGATCAGGCTGGCCGCATAATTGCCGCCGGTCTTGGCATAGCCAATACCGCCCCGGACCGCACGGACATACTCATCCTCGATCCAGATACCCACAGGGGCCAGACCGCTTTCGTAATATGCGCCACTGGGAGACAGGATCACCATAAACAGGTAGGTCTTGGAGGGCGCAACGCCCAGGAACTCATCGGTAGCAATGATAAAGGGACGGATGTACAGGGAAGTACCCGGCTCTGTGGGGATCCAATCCCGGTCCACATCCACCACCGCATTGACTGCCTGCACAAAATCCTCCACAGGAATCTGGGGGATCACCAGACGGTCATTGGTGTTATTGGTACGCTTTGCGTTCATATCGGGACGGAACAGGTATACGCCCCCATCCGGGTTTTTGTACGCCTTCAGGCCCTCAAACATTTCCTGACCGTAGTGGTAGACCATGGCGGCAGGAGACAGGGAAATATTCTGGAAGGGTACGATTCTGGGATCGTGCCAGCCCTTTCCCTCTGTGTAGTTCATCACGAACATATGGTCCGTGAAGATCTTGCCAAAGCCCAGCTTCTGGCCGGGTGCCGGCTTTTCCTTGGGGGTAGTGGTTTTTATAATCTTAATATCCAGCATGGTTATGCATCCTTTCCCTTAGTAATCATAGCCGGTTTGCAGGGCCTGACAGTTCACATCGATCAGGTTTGCCTTTTTGGCGGGGATGAAGCTCTCCAGGGTCTTCCGGTTATCAGCAAAGTCCACAGCGCCGGATTCCTTCATTACCTTGCCCATCAGGACCATGTTAGCCAGGGTGGCAAAGCCCGCGTCCTTGGCAAGCTGGGTAGCAGGAATATAGAACACCTGCACGTCGGTCCGCTCCACCTTGGCATCGATCAGGGTAGAGTCAATAAAGATCTGGCCGCCGGGCACGACTGCATCCACAAACTTCTGCAGAGAGGGCAGGTTCATGGCTACCAGCACATCGGGGCTTGTAATAATGGGAGAGCCTACCGGGGAATCGGACAGGATCACGCTGCAGTTGGCTGTTCCGCCGCGCATTTCCGGACCGTAAGAGGGCAGCCAAGAGACCTGCTTGTCCTGCATCAGGCCCTTATAGGCCAGGAACTTACCGGCAAACAGGACGCCCTGTCCGCCGAAGCCTGCAATCAGAATTTGAGTAGTTTTCATTTTGCCTCAGCCTCCTTTGCAGCGGTTCTGTCTTTGTAAACACCGATGGGATAGTAGGGCAGCATATCGCTCTCCACCCACTCCAATGCCTTCTGAGGCGTCATACCCCAGTTGGTGGGACAGGCGGAGACGACTTCCACCAGGGAGAAGCCCTTGCCCTCGATTTGGTTCTGGAATGCCTTTTTAATAGCCTTCTTGGCACTGTTCACATTCTTCACATTGTTCACTGCCACACGGGCGATGTACTCGGGGCCTTCCAGGGTGGAGAGCATCTCACACACCTTAATGGGCCAGCCGCAGTGGTTTACATCACGTCCATAGGGGGAAGTCTGGGTCACCTGACCGGGCAGGCTGGTGGGAGCCATCTGGCCGCCGGTCATGCCGTAAATGGCGTTATTGACGAAGATCACAGTGATGTTCTCGTTTCTGGCTGCGGAGTGTACAGTCTCCGCCATACCGATGGAAGCCAGGTCACCATCACCCTGATAAGTAAAGACGATATTTTCCGGACGGCAGCGCTTGATACCGGTAGCCACAGCGGGTGCACGGCCATGGGCCGCTTCGATCATATCACAGGCAAAGTAGTCATAGGCCATAACCGCGCAGCCAACGGGGGCTACGCCAATGGTCTTGCCCTCAATGCCCAGCTCATCAATAGCCTCAGCCACCAGACGGTGAATGATGCCGTGGGGGCAGCCGGGGCAGTAGTGGAGAACGGTATCGGTAAGTGCCTTGGGTTTTTCAAATACGACAGCCATAAATTACACTCCTTTCTGTGCCTGACGGATGCTTTCCAGCACCTGCTCGGGGCTGGGGATCATGCCGCCTGTCCGGTTGCAGAGGGTCACAGGGCACTTGCACTCGGTAGCCAGACGCACATCCTCGATCATCTGGCCCATATTCAGCTCCACGGAAATAAAGTGCTTCACTTTGTCCGCGGCAGCACGTAGGGCCTTGGTGGGGAAGGGCCACAGGGTAATGGGCCGGATCAGACCCACCTTGATCCCCTCGGCTCGGGCAGCCACCACCGCGTTTTTCGCAACACGGGAGGCAATGCCAAAGGCCACCACGCAGATCTCCGCGTCTTCCATCATGTACTCTTCCCACATGGGCTCATTCTCTTCCACCAGCTTGTAGCGCTCATAGCGCTCAAAGTTGATCTTTTCCAGGGCATCAGGCTGCAGGTACAGGGAGTTGACGATGTTATGGGGCCGCTTGCACTCTGTGCCGGTCAGCGCCCAGGGCTTTTCGTAGGTTTCGATCTCCGCATCCTCGAAGGAGATGGGCTCCATCATCTGTCCGATGGTGCCGTCTGCCAGGATCATGGAAGTCATCCGGTACTTGTCCGCTAGGTTAAAGCCCTTGATGGTCAGACTTGCCATCTCCTGCACAGATGCAGGTGCCAGAACGATCATCCGGTAGTCGCCGTGACCGCCGCCTTTGGTTGCCTGAAAATAATCGGACTGGGAGGGCTGAATACCGCCTAAGCCGGGGCCGCCCCGCTGTACGTTCACTACCAGCGCAGGTACGTCAGAACCGGCTATATAGCTCAGCCCCTCCGCCTTCAGGGAAATTCCAGGGCTGGAAGAAGAGGTCATGACCCGGCAGCCGGTGGCCGCAGCGCCGTAGACCATATTGATGGATGCGACTTCACTCTCCGCCTGCAGGAACACACCGCCGATCTTGGGCATTTTCTTTGCCATGTAAGCAGCGATCTCTGTCTGGGGGGTGATGGGATAACCGAAATAGTGGCGGCAACCGGCCCGGATCGCGGCCTCCGCGATGGCCTCATTGCCCTTCATCAGTACACGTTCTGCCATAATAAGACCTCCTCACTTCTCTACAGTGATGATGCAGTCAGGGCACATGGTGGCGCAGAAGGCGCAGCCGATGCACTTTTCCTGATTTGTCATCACAGCAGGAGAATAACCTTTTTTGTTGATCTGTTCCGCGTCAATGGCCAGAATCCCCTTGGGGCAGGCGTTGACACACTGGCCGCAGCCCTTGCACAGATCTGTCCGGAATGTCACTTTTGCCATAAGATTGTTTCCTCCTCGATGTTTTCTTTATCCCCACAGAGGTCGGTTGGCCGGCTTCTGGGATGGTAAGTCAAAATATTTTTCCTGCAGCTGCAGGGGAAGCACTGATTCCACCTGACCCTCCAGCTGTCTGGCGATGTGGGTCATTGCGGTGGTGGTGAAAATGGGCAGGCCGCTAAGGGCGCTGAGCTTTTGCATATAGTCCCGGCTTTCCAGCACTGTCTCCGGTGTGGTTTCGCTGCCCAGATTGGCATTGTTGATCAGGTCTGTAAACCGCAGACCGCAGGCCTGCTCGATCTCCCGCATCACTTCCAGTGCCTCCTCCGGTGTCCGGGTCAGCGGGCGATAGCAGTTGGCCACAAAGGCCATCCGGTAGTTTCCCTCCTCCAAAATGGCAGGCACATACCGGCCCAGGGCGTATGCGCCCCGGTCATCGCCGCCAATGTCCATAATGCCGTAGACGGACTTGTCCGTCACCAGCCGGTAGGCCTCCGCCGGCAGCGCCGGCAGGTCCACATTGGTATTGGCAAACTGGGGAGAGACCAGATGCACGCCGGCGGCTTCCAGTTCTCTGGCGGAGTCCTTGGTACGGAAGTAGGGATTGACGATGTCCAGGTCCGCGATGCAGACCTGCTTTCCATCTTTCGCCAGATGGATGGCGTAGTTCACGGCGATATTGGTCTTGCCGGAGCCGTAATGTCCGGCGAACAGGGTTAAGCGTTTGTGTTCCATAGGGATACCTTAT